>NZ_CAKASO010000017.1:0-69557 GCF_916862475.1 Nocardioides sp. Leaf374 | reverse complement strand
TCGGCGGCGTCGCCGCGGCCGCCGGCGGCGGGGCCTCTCCCCCCAGACCTGGCGGCAGGCCCTCGCCGCGGTGTCGGGGCGCGCGTCGTGACCCCGGCGCGCCTCGGGCGCGCGACCCGGGCCCCCCGACGGGTGGGCGCGCTGGTCGCCGCTGCCCTCGTGACCGGTCTCGTCACCCTCGCCGCGACCGCCGTGCTGCTGCTCGGCGCGTCCGCTCCCGCCTCGGCCACCGACCTCGCCCCGGCGCCGACCGCCCCGGCCTCCCCCGCCCCGACCGCCGGAGCCACCGACCCCGCACCGGCGGGCACGGGCGCCCAGCGGCCCGGCGCCGGGCCCACCGGCCCCGCCGGCCCGACCGCCGACCCCGGCGGCGACGTCACCATCGACCTCACCGGCCTCACCGACAAGCCCAGCTCCTCGGTGACCCTGCTGGTCACGCTGACCCTGCTGTCGCTGGCGCCGGCGATCCTGCTGACCTGCACCAGCTTCACCAAGATCCTCATCGTGCTGGGCCTGACCCGCAACGCGCTGGGCCTGCAGCAGACCCCGCCCAACCAGGTGCTCGCCGGGCTGGCGCTCTTCCTCAGCCTCTTCATCATGACCCCGACGCTGTCGGCCATGAACGACGCGGGCGTGCAGCCCTACCTCGACGGCGACAAGACCTCGGCGCAGTCCTTCGAGGACGGCATCGAGCCGCTGCGCGAGTTCATGCTCGACCAGACCGGCGACGAGGAGCTGCGGCTGCTCACCAACGTCGCGCGCCGCGACCTGCCGGACGACCGCGACGACGTCGGCATGACCACCCTCGTGCCGGCCTTCATCCTCAGCGAGCTCAAGGCCGCCTTCATCATCGGCTTCATCATCTTCATCCCCTTCCTTGTCATCGACATCGTCGTGAGCGGGGCGCTGATGGCGCTGGGCATGATGATGATGCCGCCGGTGATGGTCTCCCTGCCCTTCAAGCTGCTGCTCTTCGTGCTGGTCGACGGCTGGGCCCTGGTGATCAAGGCGCTCGTGTCGAGCTACGGCACCACCTAGCTGCCCCCACCGCCCCGCGCCCACCACGCCGCCACCACCCCGCCACCACCCCGCGCGCCACCGCCGCCTGTCCGAGGGACCCACGCCGATGACCGACACCGCCATCATCGAGATCGCGATGCAGACCATGATGGTCGCGCTCAAGCTCTCCGCGCCGATCCTGGTGACCGCCCTCGCGGTCGGCTTCGCGGTCTCGCTGTTCCAGTCGATGACCCAGATCCAGGAGTTCACGCTCGCCTTCGTGCCGAAGGTCGTGGCCGTCGGCATCGCCATCCTGGTCAGCGGCAACTGGATGCTCCACACGCTCGTGGTCTTCACCCAGGACCTCTTCGACATGATCCCGCGCCTGCTCGCCTGAGCCGGCCACCGGACCAGCCCCCGACCCGCACCAGACCCCGCCCCAGACCGAGACCCAGACCGAGACCGAGCGAGCACCAGATGACCGTCACCGTCGCGGGCGAGCCGCTGCTGGCCTTCGTGCTGGCCGCGGTGCGCATCGTCGCGTGGCTGGTGGTCGTGCCGCCCTTCGCGTCGCGGTCGATCCCGACCACGGCCAAGGTCGTCCTCAGCCTGGGGCTGGCCTTCGCCGTGGCGCCGCTCATGGCCGACTCCACCATCCCGGTCGACACCTTCGGGCTCCTCACCACCGTGCTGACCCAGGTGATGATCGGGCTGTCGATGGGCTTCCTGACCTCGCTGCTGTTCGCGGCCGTGGCGGCGGCGGGCAGCATCATCGACGTCTTCGGCGGGTTCGCGCTGGCCGCCGCCTTCGACCCGCTGGCGATGAACATGAACACCGTCTTCGGCAAGTTCCACCAGATGCTGGCCACGGTGCTGCTCTTCGTCAGCGGCGGCCACCTGCTCGTCGTGGGCGGGCTGCTGCGGACCTTCGAGATGCTGCCCATCGGCCGGACGCCCGACCTCGACGGCGGCGCCGACCTGCTGCTGCGCGCCTTCGGGGTCTTCTTCGTCACCGCCGTGCAGGTCGCCCTGCCGATGATCGCGGTGCTCTTCGTCGCCGACCTCGGCCTGGCCCTGATGACCAAGGTCGCGCCGCAGCTCAACGCCATCAACGTGATGTTCCCGGCCAAGATCGGCCTGACCCTCATGCTGCTCGGCCTGTCGTTCCCGGTGCTGCCGGGCCTGGTGCGCCGCCTGGTCGAGCTCTCCCTCGAGCTCACCGCGGCCTTCGCGGGAGGAGGCTGAGGTGAGCGGGTCCAGCGGGGAGAAGACCGAGAAGCCGACTCCGAAGAAGCTCAAGGAGTCGCGCAAGGAGGGCCAGGTCGCGCGCACCCAGGAGCTCGGCCCGTGGATCGCGCTGACCCTGGCCGCGATGGTGATGCCGCTGCTGCTGACCCGCGAGCTCGACGCGATGCAGCGGCTGATGACCGCCTGCCTGCGCGCGGTGGAGGACCCCTCCCCGGAGCGGGCGATGGCGCTGCTGGGCGAGGGCGTGGGCGGGGCCTTCCTGGCCCTGGTCGTGCTCGCCTCGGCCGTCGCGGTCGTCAGCGTCGCCGGCACCCTGGCCCAGGGCGGCTTCTACCTCGCCACCAAGGCGGTCAAGCCCACCTTCTCCAAGCTCGACCCGATCAAGGGCGCCAAGCGCATCTTCGGCCCGCAGGCGCTGTGGGAGGGCGTGAAGATGCTGGCCAAGTGCTCGGTCGTCGCGATCCTGGTCTGGTCCTCGATCAAGGCGCTGATGCCGCTGCTGGGCGGCATGGTGCCGATGGGCGTCGTGCTCACCGCGGGCGGCGAGCACGCGCTCGCCCTGCTGCGCAACGTCGCCGTCGCCGGCGTGCTGCTGGCCGGCGTCGACTACGGCATGCAGCGGCGCCGGGTCGGCAAGCAGACCCGCATGACCAAGGACGAGGTCAAGCAGGAGCACAAGATGTCGGAGGGCGACCCGCTGGTGAAGAGCGCCATCCGCGCCCGCCAGCTCGCCGCCGCCCGCAACCGCATGATCGCCGACGTGCCCACCGCCGACGTCGTGCTCGTCAACCCCACCCACGTCGCCGTGGCCCTGAGGTACGACGCCCAGCGCGGCGCCCCCCTCGTGGTGGCCCGCGGGGCCGGCGCGGTCGCGGCGCGCATCCGCGAGGTCGCCACCGAGGCCGAGGTGCCGCTGGTGCAGGACGTGCCGCTGGCCCGGGCGCTGCACGCCTCCTGCGAGGTCGGCCACGAGATCCCCGCCGAGCTCTTCGGCGCCGTCGCCCACGTGCTGGCCTTCGTGATCAGCCGCAAGCGCCAGGGCCGCCGCGGCGGCAGCCACAGCAGCCCGCGCCTCGACGCCGCGCTGCCAACCTTGCCCCGGGCGGGCCGGCGCCGGCGGCGTACCGCTCCGGTCGTGCCGGCCATTTCCTCAGGCCCGGCGCCGAGCGGCCGATAGGCCGGGCGACGCCAGGACGGTGTCGGCTGCGCCACGGACGGCGGGGACCCGCGATCGACCCGATCGCCCCTGACGCAGACGACCCCGGAAGGCGGCTCCATGGACGGCTCGCTCAAGCGGCTGACCCAGCTCGGCGTGCCCGTCGGCATCGTCATGATCGTCGTGATGCTGGTCATCCCGCTGCCGGCCGCCGTGCTCGACCTCCTCATCGCCGCCAACATCACCGGCGCGCTGCTCATCCTGCTCACGGCGATGTTCGTGACCCGCCCGCTCGACTTCGCGTCGTTCCCGGCGCTGCTGCTGGTGATGACGCTCTTCCGCCTGGCACTCAACGTGAGCGCGACCCGGCTGGTGCTCATCGACGGCTACGCCGGCAAGGTGATCGAGACCTTCGGCCACTTCGTGGTGGGCGGCTCGCTGATCGTCGGGCTGATCATCTTCTCGATCCTGCTCATCATCCAGTTCGTCGTCATCACCAACGGCGCGGGCCGCGTCGCGGAGGTCGGCGCCCGCTTCACCCTCGACGCGATGCCCGGCAAGCAGATGGCAATCGACGCCGACCTCAACTCCGGTCTCATCGACGAGGACCAGGCCCGCCAGCGCCGCGCCGAGGTGCACGCCGAGGCCGACTTCTACGGCGCGATGGACGGCGCCTCGAAGTTCGTCAAGGGCGACGCGATCGCGGCCATCATCATCACGCTGGTCAACCTCGTCGGCGGCTTCGCCGTCGGCATGGCCCAGATGGGCATGTCAGCCGGCGACGCGGTGACGACGTACTCGCTGCTGACGGTCGGTGACGGCCTGGTCTCCCAGATCCCCGCCCTGCTGCTGTCGGTGGCCACCGGCCTGGTCGTCACCCGCAGCGCCGGCGAGGGCGACATGGGCTCCGACATCGTCCGCCAGATCACCGCCAACCGGATGCCGCTGCGCATCGCCGGCTTCGCGGGCATGGCGCTCTGCCTGATCCCGGGCCTGCCCAAGATCCCCTTCCTGCTCACCGGCGGGGCGCTGCTGCTGCTCTCGACCCGCGTGCCCGACGACGCCCCCGCCATCCCCGGCAGCCCGGCGGCGCTGGCCGCCGCCGCGGAGGCCGCCGCGATCGAGGCGCCCTCGCGCGACCACCCCGAGACCCTCGCCGAGGAGATCCAGGTCGACCCGCTGGGCCTGGAGCTCTCGGCCGACATCATCGACCTCGTCGACGTCGGCTCCGGCGGCGACCTGCTCGAGCGGGTCAAGGCGCTGCGCCGCAAGGTCGCCGGCGAGCTCGGCGTGGTGGTGCCGCTCGTGCGCACCCGCGACAACCTCGACCTGCCCTCGCGCACCTACGTCATCAAGCTCTTCGACATCGAGGTCGCGCGCGGCGAGGCGCCCCCGGGCACCGTGCTGGCCATCGGCGACTTCCTGGGCTCGCTGCCCGGTGAGCCCACGCAGGAGCCGGTCTTCGGCCTCGACGCCAAGTGGATCCCCGCCGAGCTGCGCAGCCAGGCCGAGCTCAGCGGCGCCACCGTCGTCGACCGCAGCGCCGTCATCACCACCCACCTGGCCGAGGTGGTCTCCTCCCACGCCGCGCGCCTGCTGGGCCGCGAGGACGTGCGGATGCTCACCGACGTGGTCAAGCGCAGCCACCCCAACGTCGTCGAGGAGCTCACCCCGGGCGCCCTGTCGCTGGGCGAGGTGCAGCGGGTGCTCCAGCACCTGCTCGACGAGGGCATCTCGATCCGCGACCTGGTGCGCATCTACGAGGCGCTCTCGCTCAAGGCGCAGTCGAGCAAGGACCTCGACGGCCTCGTCGAGGCCGCCCGGGCCGCGCTCGGCCCGGCCGTGGTCGCGCCGCACCTGGTCGACGGCGTCGTGCACGTGATCAGCTTCGAGCCCCAGTTCGAGCAGCGGATGCTCGAGTGCCTGCGCATCACCGAGCAGGGCGCGATGATCGCGCTCGACCCGGTGACCCTCCAGACGGTCATCGGCGGGCTGGCCCAGCTGCTGGTCGACGCCGAGAACCGCAACGTGCGCCCCGTGCTGGTGTGCGCGCCCGGGCTGCGGCCCGCCGTACGCCGTCTCATCCGACCGGCGGTCGACCGGCTGCCCGTGCTGTCCTACCCCGAGCTCACCGGCACCGCCCAGGTCCGCTCCGCGGGCGTGGTCAGCGGCGAGCGCGTCATGGAGGTCACCTCGTGAACCTGCTCTCCGTCCCGGTGCTCGGCGCCGCGGCGCTCGTCGCCTCCCCCGCGCTCTACGGCGGGTTCGTCTCGGGCGCGGTCACCGTCGACGTGGCCGTCACCCGCTGGCTCGTGGCCGTCGTGGTCTGCTGGGTCGCGATCTCGCTGGTGGCGATGATGGTCGGCGAGCCGCCGGCCGCGCAGCCGGCCGTCGTGCCGGCCGACGAGACCCCGACCGAGGAGCTGCCCGCCCAATGAACGGGTCCAGCGAACGGGTCCAGCGAACGGGTCCGGTGAACGGGTCCGGTGAACGGGCCCGGACGTGGGACGACCCGCAGGTGTGGCTCCGGGGAGCCGCTCCGGCGGACGTGCGACCGGATCACCTGCGGGTCGGGTGACTGCTGAGGATTCACCAGCAGCCGGAGGGACTTCCACCCCTCGTTGGCGCTGGGCTGCTAGCGGGCAGCCACCTCACGCGTCCTAGAAGAAATCATTCTTCGGACCACCTCCTTTCCCGTGTGCGACCACGGTAGGTCGACGTCGGCGGCGTCACAAGGGGTTTTCGTCGGGCCCCTGGACCGACCCCCGGACCGCCCCCTGGACCGCCCCGTCGGCCGGGGCCTCGACCGCGGCGAACTGGCTGGCGTGCAGCCGGGCGTAGGCCCCGGCGGCGGCGAGCAGCTCCTCGTGGGTGCCCTGCTCGACGATGGCCCCGTCCTCCATCACCAGGATGAGGTCGGCGTCGCGGATGGTGGAGAGCCGGTGGGCGATGACGAACGACGTGCGGTCGGCGCGCAGCGCCGCCATCGCGTGCTGCACCAGCACCTCGGTGCGGGTGTCGACCGACGACGTCGCCTCGTCGAGGATGAGCAGCGCGGGCGCGGTGAGGAAGGCCCGGGCGATCGTGACGAGCTGGCGCTCCCCCGCGGAGAGGTTGGAGCCCGACTCGTCGACGACGGTGTCGTAGCCCTCGGGCAACGAGCGCACGAAGCGGTCGACGAAGGTCGCCCGCGCGGCCTCGAGCACGTCGTCGGCCGACGCCCCCGGCCGGCCGTAGGCGATGTTGTCGCGGATGGTGCCCTCGAAGAGCCAGGTGTCCTGGAGCACCATGCCGATCTGCCCGCGCAGCCGCGCCCGCGACATCGACGACACGTCGACGCCGTCGAGGGTGATGCGGCCGCCGTCGAGCTCGTAGAAGCGCATGACGAGGTTGACCAGGGTGGTCTTGCCCGCCCCGGTGGGCCCGACGATGGCCACGGTCTGGCCCGGCCGGGCCACGAGGGAGAGGTCGGTGATGAGCTCGCGGTCGGGGCTGTAGGAGAACGACACGTGCTCGAAGGCCACCTCACCGCGTCGTACGCCGGAGCCCGCAGCCACCGTCGCGCCCCCGGCCCCGGCCCCGATCACGTCGCCGGTCGCCTCGTCCGGGTCGGGGCGCTCGAGGTCGGCGTCGAGCAGCTCGAAGACCCGCTCGGCCGAGGCGACGCCCGACTGCAGCAGGTTGGCCATCGAGGCGACGGTGGTGAGCGGCTGGGTGAACTGGCGGGTGTACTGCACGAAGGCCTGGACCTCGCCCAGGGTCAGCGAGCCGCTGGCCACGCGCAGGGCGCCCACGACGGCGACGACGACGTAGTTGAGGTTCCCGATGAACATCATCGCCGGCATGATCAGGCCGCTGACGAACTGCGCGCGGAAGCTGGCGTCGAAGAGCGCGTCGTTCTCCTCGGTGAAGCGCCGCTCGACCTCGCGGCGACGACCGAAGACGCTGACCAGCTCGTGGCCGGAGAAGGCCTCCTCGACCTGGGCGTTGAGCTGGCCGGTGCGCTTCCACTGGGCCACGAACTGGCCCTGCGAGCGGCGCATGATGGCCCGGGTCACCAGCAGCGACAGCGGCACCGACACCAGCGCCACGAGGGCCAGCAGCGGGGAGATCCACAGCATCATCGCGAGCACGGCCACCACGGTCATCAGCGAGGTGAGCAGCTGGCTCATCGTCTGCTGGAGGGTCTGGCTGACGTTGTCGATGTCGTTGGTGACCCGGCTGAGCAGCTCGCCGCGGGGGCTGCGGTCGAAGTAGGTGAGGGGCAGCCGGTTGAGGGTCTCCTCGACCTCCTCGCGCATCCGGTAGACGGTGCGCTGCACCACCCCGTTGAGCACGTAGCCCTGCAGGAAGGCCAGCAGCGAGGCCGCGACGTAGACCCCGAGGGCCAGCAGCAGCACCTGGCCGACGGCGTCGAAGTCGACGCCGCGCCCGGGCACGACGTCGAGCCCGCGGGCGGCGTCGGGGAGGTCGGCCGCGTCGGCCCCGGCGTACTGACGGCCCAGCAGGCCCGCGAAGACGAGGTCGGTGGCGCGCCCCAGGATGCGGGGGCCGACGGCCATGAGCAGCACGCTGACCACGCCGAGTGCGACGACGAGCAGCGCCGCAATGCGCTCCGGGCGCAGCCGCGCGACCAGGCGCTTGGCCGACGGGCCGAAGTCCATGGCCTTCTGCGCCACGCCCCCGCCGCCCATCGGGCCGCGGCCGGGGCCTCCCGCCGGCGGCGGGGGCCGGTCGGTCGCGCGCAGCTGGCCGGGGCGCTCCTCGGTCGTGCTCACGCGCCCACCCCCGCGGTCGCGCTCTCCTGCGAGGCCACGATCTCCTGGTAGGTCGGGCACGAGGCGAGCAGCTCCTCGTGGGTGCCCTGGCCGACCACCCGCCCGTCGTCGAGCACGACGACGAGGTCGGCGTCGCGCACGGTCGAGATCCGCTGCGCCACGACCACGACGGTGGCGTCGCGGGTCACGGGCCGCAGCGCGGCGCGCAGCCGCGCGTCGGTGGCCAGGTCGAGGGCGGAGAAGGAGTCGTCGAAGAGGTAGAGCCCGGGGCGGCGCACCACGGCGCGCGCGATCGCGAGGCGCTGGCGCTGCCCCCCGGAGAAGTTGGTGCCGCCCTGGGCCACCGGCGCCTCCAGGCCCTCGGGCAGCCGCTCGACGAAGTCGCGGGCCTGGGCGATCTCGAGCGCGCGCCACAGCTCCTCGTCACCGGCGTCGGCGCGGCCGTGCCGGAGGTTGGAGCGGATGGTGCCGCTGAAGAGGTAGCCCTGCTGGGGCACGAGCCCGATCTGCTCCCACAGCACGTCGGGGTCGAGGTCGCGCACGTCGACGCCGGCCACCCGCACCTGGCCGGCCGTGGCGTCGACCAGGCGGGGCACGAGGTTGACCAGGGTGGACTTGCCCGAGCCGGTCGAGCCGACGACGGCCACCACCTGCCCCGGCCGCGCCGAGACGGTGACCCCCGAGAGCACCGGCGACTCCGCGCCGGGGTAGGAGAACCCGACGTCGACCAGGTCGAGGTGGCCGCGGCGGGCGGGGTCGGGCGTGGTCGGCGCGGCCGAGGGCACCACCGAGCTCGACGTGCCGAGCACCTCCGCGATCCGGTCGGCGCACACCGCCGAGCGCGGCACCTGCATGAGCATGAAGGTCGCCATCATCACCGACATCAGGATCTGCATCAGGTAGGACAGGAAGGCCGTCAGCGCCCCGACCTCCATCTGGCCGCTGTCGACGCGCTGCCCGCCGAACCAGATGACCGCCACACTGGAGACGTTGACCACGATCATCACCAGCGGGAACATCGCGGCCAGCCAGCGCCCGGCCCGGGTCGCCACGGCGGTCAGGTCGGCGTTGGCGCCCGCGAAGCGCTCGGTCTCGTGGGGCTCGCGCACGAAGGCGCGCACCACGCGCACCCCGGTGATCTGCTCGCGCAGGACGCGGTTGACCTCGTCGATGCGCGACTGCATCAGCCGGAAGCTCGGCACCATGCGGCTCACCACGAAGCCGACCGTCACGAAGAGCGCCGGCACGACCACGGCGAGCACCCAGCCCAGCCCGACGTCCTCGCGCAGCGCCATCACGACACCGCCCACCATCATGATCGGGCTCGACACCGCGATGAGGCAGGCCATCAGCACGAGCATCTGCACCTGCTGCACGTCGTTGGTGCCGCGGGTGATGAGCGAGGGCGCCCCGAAGTGGTCGACCTCGCGCTTGGAGAAGGTGCCGACCCGGGCGAAGAGCTCCCCGCGCAGGTCGCGACCGAGGCTCATCGCCGTACGCGCCCCGAACCAGGCGGCGCCCACCGAGCACACGATCTGCACCACCGAGACCGCGAGCATGACGGCGCCGACGCGCCAGATGTAGGCGGTGTCGCCGGTGGCGATCCCGCGGTCGATGATGTCGGCGTTGAGGCTGGGGAGGTAGAGCATCGCCAGCACGCCGACGAACTGGAGCCCGACCACGGCCAGCAGCCAGGGCCGGTACGCCGCGAGGCGCTCGCGCAGCAGCGGGATCAGCACGACTCCTCCTCCCGCACCGGCCGCGCGGGCCGCGCCGGTGTGGTGGCGCGCTCGGCCGGGCCGACGGGGTCGACCGGGGCGGCGGGGACGGCGCAGGTGGGCCTCGCAGCGGGGGCGAGCAGTCCGGTCAGCACGGTGTCGACGATCTCCTCGGGGCTCAGCAGGCGGCCGTCGGCCACCTGCTCGTGGCTGCCGGCGAAGGTGAGCAGGCGCAGCCGGTGCACCATCTCCCCCGGCTCGACGCTCAGGTGCTCGGCGTCGGCACCGACCAGCTCGACGCACGCCCGCTCGAGCCGGGCCCGCACGGCGTCGGCCTCCGCGGAGTCGTGCAGGTGGGCGGGCGGCCCGAGCATCCCGACCTTGCGGATCAGCCCGAAGGTCGCGCGGAAGCGCTGCTGCAGGATCGACACCAGGCGCACCATCCGGTCGCGCAGGTCGAGCGCAGGGTCGATCTCGGCGATGCGGTCGAAGATCGCGCCGTGGTCGAAGGCCCGCACGAGCGCCGCGTCGACCAGCTCGTCCTTGCTGGCCACGACCCGGAAGATCGTGCCCTCCGCGATCCCCGCGGCCTCCGCGATCTGCTTCGTGGTCACCGCGCGCCCGTGCTCGCGCAGCAGGCGCAGGGTGACGTCGACCAGCTGGTCGTGGCGCTCCTGCGGGGTCATCGGCGCGGCGCGGGGAGGCATGCCCTCGAGCGTAGATGAGTGAGCACTCACTCACAAGGCTGTCCGGACCTCCTGCGCAGAGGTGGCGGCCCAGGACGGCTCGGGGCCGCCGACCCGCTGTACGCCGCCCTTCCGCCACCCGCCGCGACCGCCCGCCGGAGCAGTGGCGCGCCGGCTCCCGCGACTGACGACCCCCGCCGGGTCCGGCGCGCCTGACAGCCACGGTGGAGTCGCGGCGCCCCGCCCGCGACCGATGTCCACCGCAGCCGGCGCGCGCCGACACCCCCGACAAGTGGCGGCAAACGACGAGCCAGAGGGCCACCAGCCTGTCGTTCGCCGCCACTCGGCGACCAGCGGACGACCCCCGCCAGCGCCGACGCGGCACCCACGGTGGAGTCGCGGCGCCCACGACGGACGCCCCCGACAGCCGGCGCGCGCCGACGTCCGCGACAAGTGGCGGCAAACGACACACGCGGGCGCCACCGAGCTGTCATTCGCCGCCACTCCACGACCTGCCGAGCCCGTCGACCGGGACGCGTGCGCCCCAACGCCCGCGACGAAGTGGCGGCAAAGGACGCACCCGAGGGCCACCAGCCTGCCGTTCGCCGCCACTCCACGACCTGCCGAGCCCGTCGACCGGGACGGGTGCGCCCCAACGCCCGCGACGAAGTGGCGGCAGACGACGCACCCGAGGGTCACCAGCCTGTCGTTCGCCGCCACTCGGCGACCAGCGGACGACCCCCGCCAGCGCCGGCGCGGCACGGCCCGCGGTGGAGTGGCGACACCCGCGACGAAGTGGCGGCAGACGACGCACCCGAGGGCCACCAGCCTGTCGTTCGCCGCCACTTCGCGACCTGCGGACGACCATCGGCAGGGCGGGTGCGCACCGCTGAGGTCGACCTCCCACCCCGACCACCACCGAGGACCGTGACCGGTGAGCCGTCGGCGGCGCCCGTCCCCGGGAGCACGTCGGGTCGCAGCACTCACCGACCGGCCGCTCACCGGCCTTCGGCCGACCGCCCGACGACCGAGGTCGGCGCGGCGCCGGCGTGGGCGCCACCCTCCCCACCTCCGAGCTCGTCGGCCAACGAGACCACGAAGCCGCCGAGCATGAACGCCGCGATGGCCGCGACCAGCGTGGAGGTGGCGGGGGCGGGCACGAACCGCCGCAGCCCCACCACCTCGACCGTCGTCGCGTGGAAGGCGTGCGTGAGGGCGTGCCCCTTGCCGCGGGCGAGGAGCCGCCGGTTGACGGGGTAGGCCGCCGCGAAGGCGGCGAGCAGGGCGATCGACATCGACAGCCAGAAGGTGGTGTTGACGAGCCCCGCGTCCATGGCGCCCGGGATGAGCGCCATGACGGCGTTGTCGACCAGCTCCATCGTGGCGATCGAGAGCGTGTCGGCGGCGAGCACCACCGACAGCGCGGCGCCGAGCCCCAGCCCGGCCCGCAGGAGCGGCAGCGTCGAGAGGAGGTAGCCGAAGAAGAAGGCGAGCGAGACGGCGAGCAGCACGGTCCAGCCCGTGCTCAGGCCGATCGCGGTGCCGATCATCAGCCCGAGGATCTCGCCGACGGCGCAGCCGGTGAGGCAGTGCAGCGTCGCGCTCACGGCCATCGACCGTGACCCGAGGTCGTGCCCTGCGTGCCCTGCGTGGCTCTCGCGGCCGGCGTCGTCGTGGCCGTCGTGGTGGTCGTGCTGGTGGTCCTGGGTGGTGCTCATCGTCTCCTCCTCGGGTGGTCTCACAGGGACAACACATACCCCCAGGGGGTATATTCCGTCTAGGCTCCCGGCATGGAGGACGCCAGCGCCGCGCAGCGGTGGAGCGACGGGACCGACCGCTTCGTCGCCCACGGCCTCGTGGAGCGCGGCGGGCGGTACCTGCTGCTCAGGCGCCGTGAGGGGCGCTACCTCGGCGGGCAGTGGGACGTGCCGGGCGGCACGGTCGAGCCCGGCGAGTCACCGGCCGCGGCCGCGGTGCGGGAGTGCTGGGAGGAGGCGGGGCTGAGGGTGCGCGCCGGCGCCGAGGTCAGCCACCACCGCAACCGCGACACCGAGGGCCGCGACCTGGTCTTCCACACCCTCACCTACGCGCTGCAGGAGACCGGACCGCCCGTCGAGGTACGGCTCAGCGCGCACGAGCACGACGCCCACCGGTGGGCCACGCCGCAGGAGGCGGGGTCGCTGCCCCTGGTGTGGCACGTCGCCCTGACCCTCGCCGCCCTCAGCGCCGCACCCGAGGCCTGAGCGACAGGACGAGGCGGGACGGGTCGGCTCAGGCGGGCGCCGAGGTGCCCTGCCAGCTGGCCAGCATCGGCAGCACCCGCGCGGTGCGCGAGTCGGGCTGCGCGGTGTAGACGACCAGACGCTGGTCGGGGTCGTGGGGCGGGGAGACGATCTCGATGTCGAAGGCCAGGTCGCCCGCCACCGGGTGCGCGATCTGCTTGGCCACCGAGGCGTAGTCGCGCACGGCGTGGTCGACCCACCAGCGCTCCACGTCGGGGTCGCGGCGCAGCTCGGCCACCAGGTCGCGCAGCCGCGCGTCGTGGGGATGGCGGCCGAGGTCACGGCGCAGCGCGGCCACGGCGGTGGCGGCGAAGTGCTCCCAGTTCACGATCCGCTCCCTGGCGAGCGGATCGAGGAAGAGGAAGCGCACGAACGACGTGCCCGGCGCCAGCGGTCTCAGCACCGCCGCCAGCAGCGCGTTGGCGGCCAGCACCTCGGTGCGCTGGCCCAGCAGCACCACGGGCAGGTGGTCGAGCGCGGTCATCAGCCGCAGCAGTCCCGGGTCGGGACGCTGCGACGCGGTGGTGGACCGCGCGGTGCGGGCGGGCGGTCCCGCCAGGTCGATCAGGTGGGCCTGCTCGGTCTCGTCGAGTCGCAGCGCCCGGGCGAGCGCGTCGAGCACCTCGCGCGAGACGTTGGCCTGCCGCCCCTGCTCGAGGCGGCTGTAGTAGTCGGGGCTGACCCCGGCCAGCACGGCCAGCTCCTCCTTGCGCAGGCCCGGCACGCGGCGCGGCCCCGGGAACGGGTCCATCCCCGCCTGCGCCGGGGTCAGCCGGTCGCGCCGCGAGCGCAGGAACGCCCCCAGCTCCGCCCGGTCCCGTCCCATCACCCCAGCCTAGGCGCGCCGCGCGGCCCCTGCCTGGTCCTGGCGTGCCCAGGTCGGACCCGCCCTGGCGCACGGCCCGCCGAGCCCGTTGGCTGGCGCGGTGACCTCCACCGGACCCACCACCGCACCCACGTCCCCCACCACCGACCCCGCCACCGACCCCGCCACCGACCCCGCCCGCTTCCTCGCCGGCCGCACCGCCCTCGTCACCGGCTCCAGCAGCGGCATCGGCTCGGCGATCGCGACCGACCTCGCCGCCGCCGGGGCCCACGTCGTCGTCAGCGGCCGCGACGTCGCCCGCGGCACGGCCGTGGTCGAGCGGCTCCGCGCCGCCGGCGGCCGCGCCGACTGGGTCGCGGCCGACCTCACCGCGTCGTACGCCGACCTGCGCCGCTTCGCCGGCGAGGTCACCGAGGTGCTCGGCGGGGGTGTCGACGTCCTCGTGCACAACGCCGCGGTGTGCCCGCCGGTGGACACGCTCGGCCTCACCGACGAGGACCTCGACACCGCGCTGGCGGTCAACGTCCGCGCGCCGCACGTGCTGACGGCCGCCCTGGCGCCGGGCATGCTCGGGCGCGACGGCGCCTGCATCGTGGTGATCGGCTCCTGGATGGCCGGCGTGGGGCACCCCTTCGTCGGCCTCTACTCCGCGACCAAGGCCGCCGAGGCGCAGCTGGCGCGCAGCTGGGCGGCCGAGTTCGGCCCGCGCGGCGTCCGGGTCAACACCGTCTCACCGGGCCCGACCCGCACCCCGATCAACGACTCCGACGGCGACGTCATCGCCTCGATGGTCGCGGGCACCCCCGCCGGTCGCGCGGGGCGACCGGAGGAGGTCGCCGCCGCGGTCACGTGGCTGGTCTCCCCCGCAGCCGCCTACCTCCACGGGGTCGACCTGCCGGTCGACGGCGGCATCACCGCCACCCGCCCGGTCTGAGACGACCGGGCGGCACGACCGTGGGGCCACGGCCGGGCGAGAGACGCTCAGGGCGCGAGGCGCCGCGTGGTCCAGCCGGCGCCCTCGCGCCGGTAGACCAGCCGGTCGTGCAGGCGGCTGGGCCGGCCCTGCCAGAACTCCACGACCTCGGGGCGCACGACGTAGCCGCCCCACTCCTCCGGCACGGGCACGTCGCCGCCCGCGAAACGCTGCTCGGCGGCGGCGTAGGCCCGCTCCAGCTCGGCGCGGTCGGCCACCTCCGAGGACTGGTGGGAGGCCCAGGCGCCCAGCTGGGAGCCGCGCGGGCGCACCGCGAAGTAGGCCTCGACCTCGGCCCGCGGGAGCCGGGCGGCCGTGCCCTCCACGCGCACCTGGCGCTCCAGGTCGTGCCAGGGGAAGAGCAGCGCGCAGCCGGGGCGGGCGTCGAGGTCGCGGCCCTTCGCGGAGGAGTGGTTGGTGTAGAACACGAAGCCCCCCTCGCGGCCGTCCCCGTCGGCGCCGTGCAGGCCCTTGAGCAGCACGGTGCGCGACGTCGGCGTGCCGGCGGCGGTGACGGTCGAGACGACGACGGCGTTGGGCTCGCCGATCCCGGCCGCCACGGCCTCCTCCAGCCAGGTGCGGAAGAGCTCGAGCGGGTCGTCGGTCAGCTCGGTCTCGGCGAGGCCGCGGGCGGCGTACTCGTGGCGGAGCGTTCGCAGGTCGGTGGCCATGTACCTGACAGTAGGACGGCTGACACAATGCCGAGGTTGCCCACCGCGGCGACCCCCTCTGACCATCCGACACAGGAGTCGAACGCATGCCCGAGGTACACCACGGACTGGAAGGCGTCGTCGCCTTCGAGACGGAGATCGCCGAGCCCGACAAGGAGGGGTCCGCGCTCCGCTACCGCGGCGTCGACATCGAGGACATCGTCGGCCGGGTGCCGTTCGAGAACATCTGGGGCCTGCTGATCGACGGCACCTACGCCCCCGGCCTGGCCCCCGCCGAGCCCTACAACCTGCCCGTGCACACCGGCGACGTGCGCGTCGACGTGCAGGCCGCCGTGGCCATGCTGGCGCCGGCCTTCGGCTTCGGCCAGACCTACGACATCTCCGACGAGCAGGCCCGCGAGGACCTCGGCCGCGTCGCCGTCATGGTCCTCTCCTACGCCGCGCAGTCCGCCCGCGGCCTGCACGCCCCCGTCGTGCCCCAGAAGCTCGTGGACGAGGGCAGCACCCTCGCCGAGAAGTTCCTCCTCCGCTGGAAGGGCGAGGCCGACCCGCAGCACGTCAAGGCCATCGACGCCTACTGGAGCAGCGCCGCCGAGCACGGCATGAACGCCTCCACCTTCACCGCCCGCGTCATCACCTCCACCGGTGCCGACGTCGCCGCCGCCTTCTCCGGAGCCATCGGCGCGATGAGCGGCCCGCTGCACGGCGGCGCCCCGAGCCGCGTGCTCGGCATGATCGCCGACGTCGAGGAGTCCGGCGACGCCGAGGCCTACGTCAAGGGCCTGCTCGACCGCGGCGAGCGGCTGATGGGCTTCGGCCACCGCGTCTACCGCGCCGAGGACCCCCGCGCCCGCGTGCTGCGCCGCACCGCCAAGGAGCTCGACGCCCCCCGCTACGAGGTGGCCGAGGCCCTGGAGAAGGCCGCCCTGGCCGAGCTGCGCGAGCGTCGCCCCGACCGCGTGCTCGAGACCAACGTGGAGTTCTGGGCCGCGATCGTCCTCGACTTCGCCGAGGTCCCGGCCACCATGTTCACCTCGATGTTCACCTGCGCCCGCACCGGCGGCTGGTCGGCGCACATCCTCGAGCAGAAGCGCACGGGCCGCCTCATCCGCCCCTCGGCGATCTACACCGGCCCCGCCGCCCGCGGCGCCGACGAGGTCGACGGCTGGAAGGCCGAGTGGGCCGGCTGAGCCCGCTCCGCACCTCCTGACGGGCGCCCGGTCACGCCGCACCGCCCGCCCCCGGAGCCCCCCGCCCCGACAGGGACGGGGGGCTCAGTCCTTCGCAGGGAGCCGGTCGTCGTACCAGCTGGTGAGGCCGCGCCCGGCCCGGCGGGTGAGGGAGACGTGCACGTGGTCGCGGTGGCGCAGCGTCTGGCTGCACTTCTTCTTCGTGGCGCACGACGAGCTGAGGTAGGGCGCGGGCTCGAAGGCGTTCCACGCGCTGTAGATCTCGTCGTCCCAGATCAGGTACATGATGCCCATCCGGCGCGCCCAGGCGTCCTCGCGCCCGGCCCCGTCGGCGCGGAAGAGCCGCTCGAAGACCTCCTTCACCTCGCGGCGGTCGGCCTTGGTCCGCGCGCTCATCATCCAGTCGAAGGCGCGGCCCTCCTGGTGCTCGGAGGTGGTGTGCTTCGAGCAGGTCGACCCGATCCGGCCGAAGCCGCCGCCGTGGTGGCGCACCAGCCAGCGCCCCAGCGCCACCGTGCCCGGCTTGGCCTGGGGCGAGCAGCGGGTCTGCGGCTGGTAGGAGGCGTAGTCCTCCAGCGGGCGGGGCTCGGCGTGCGCCGCGCCCGGCACGAGCGCGGCGCCGAGCAGGACGACGAGGGTCACGAGGGCCGCCGCGGCGGCCCTCAGGTGCTGGTGCCGGTGTTGGTGCTGGTGCTGGGTCATGGTCGGTCCAGGGAGGGGGCGGCGCGGGGGCGCCGGGTGGCGGGTGTCGGTGACCGTCACTACGGTCGCGGCGTGGACGACCTGAGCGGACCGCCCCGATCCGAGCCGACCGACGACCCCGGGCTGGCCGGGCGCATCGCGGTGTGGGACGGCGAGGCGGCGGCCTACGACGACCCCGCCGACCACGGCCTGCGCGACCCGGCGGTGCGCGCCGCGTGGTCGGCGCTGCTGCTGCCCCTGCTGCCGCCGGCCCCGGCCCGGGTGGCCGAGCTCGGCTGCGGCACCGCCACCCTCAGCGCGCTGCTCGCCCGCGCCGGTCACCACGTCGACGCCGTCGACTTCTCCCCCGCCATGCTCGAGCGGGCCCGGGCCAAGGTGGCCGGGCTGCCCGGGTCGCCCGTGCGGGTGCTCGCCGGCGACGCCGCCCACCCGCCCCTGACGGCCGACTCCTACGACGTCGTCCTGTGCCGCCACGTGCTGTGGGCCCTGCCCGACCCGGTGGCGGTGCTGCGGCGCTGGGCGGCGCTGCTGCGCCCCGGCGGCGTGCTCGTGCTGGTCGAGGGCAGCTGGTCGACCGGAGCCGGCATCACCGGCGCGGGGTGCGTGGCGCTGGCCGAGGAGGCCGACCTCGAGCCGGCCCACACGCCGCTCGTCGACCCCGCGCTGTGGGGCCGCGAGATCAGCGACGACCGCTACCTCGTGGTGGCGCGCCCCCGCAGGTCGGTGGCGAAGCAGCGCGAGAGCGGCGAGTCGCGGTAGTGGCCGAAGCCGGGCACCGGCACGTAGCCCGCCGAGGTGTAGAGCGCGATCGCCTCGGGCTGCAGCGTGCCGGTCTCCAGCACCAGCACCTCCACGCCGGCCTCGGCCGCGGTGGCCTCGAGGTGGGCCAGCATCCGGCGGGCCAGGCCCCGGCGCTGGGCGCGCGGCACGACGTACATCCGCTTGACCTCGGCGGTGACCGCCGATCCCAGCGCCTCCACCGGGCTGCGGCGCCAGGCGCCGGTGGCGACGGCGTCGCCGTCGAGGTAGCCCACGAAGAAGGCGCCCGAGGGCAGCGCGAAGACCTCCTGGTCGAAGGGGCTGGCGTCGGGCGAGCCGTAGCGCGCGACGTACTCGGCCTGGACCTCCTCGACGAGCCGCACCGCGTCGGGGTGGTCGGCCGGCACGCGCACGACCTCCAGCGTCCCGGCCGCCACGCGCCGGCCGGGGTCGGGCTCGCCGACAGGCTCAGAGCCCGGTGCCGCAGCGGTCACAGAACCGCGCCTCCTCGTCGTTGAGCGCTCCGCAGCGAGCGCAGGTGCGGGTCCGCACGGTCTCGGGCGGCGCCGAGGTCCTGGGCGGTGAGCTGCCGAAGCCCTGCTCGACCACCACCCGCGACCAGCCGCCGGCCGATCGGAACGCGGCGGCCCGGGCGAACGCGACCACGCCGAGACCGACCACCATGGCCAGTCCGCCGCCCGCGAAGAGCAGCAGGTCGGAGCCCGGCCCGTCGTCGGCGCCGGGGGCGGGGAAGGGCTCCGACTGCGACCCGACGGAGCCGGTGAAACCGACCACCAGGGCGACCAGCCCGCCGAGGAGCAGGAGCACGCCGGCCACGAGCGCCGCGGCCTGCGCCGGCGTACGCCGACCGGTGGCCGGCGCGCTGCGGGCGGAGGGGTCGTGGGGGGTCATGGGCTCTCCCGAGGGTTGGCGGCGCGAGGGGCCGGGGGTGGCGCGGTGACAGAATAGGACCGCCCGATCCACCGGGCGGCCCCGGCCGCGCCGCCCTCGACGGAAGAAGCACATGACCCGCTCGCCGCGCATCCCCGACCACCTGCTGCCCGCCGACGGGCGCTTCGGGTCGGGCCCCTCCAAGGTGCAGCAGTCCCACCTCGACGCCCTGGCCGCCACCGGGTCCACGCTCATGGGCACCTCGCACCGCCAGGCGCCGGTGCGCGGCCTGGTCGGTCGGGTCATGGAGGGCGTCGCAGGTCTCTTCGACCTGCCGGAGGGCTACGAGGTCGTGCTGGGCAACGGCGGGTCCACCGCCTTCTGGGACGTCGCCACCCACGGCCTGCTCACCCGCCGCAGCCAGCACCTGGTCTGCGGGGAGTTCTCCTCCAAGTTCGCCACGGCCGCCACGGCCGCACCCTGGCTCGAGGAGCCGTCGGTGATCTCCTCCGCGCCGGGCTCGCGGCCGGCCCCGGCCGCCGAGGCCGGCGTCGACGCCTACGCCTGGGCCCACAACGAGACCTCGACGGGCGTGATGACCCCGGTGCTGCGACCTGAGGGCACCGACCCGGGGTCGCTGGTGCTCGTCGACGCCACCTCGGGCGCGGGCGGGCTGCCCGTCGACGTCGCCCAGAGCGACGTCTACTACTTCGCGCCCCAGAAGGGGTTCGCCTCCGACGGCGGGCTCTGGGTGGCCCTGATGTCGCCGGCGGCCCTGGCGCGGGCCGAGGAGGTCGCGGCGAGCGGGCGCCACGTGCCGGCGTTCCTCGACCTGCCCACCGCGATCAGCAACTCGCGCAAGCAGCAGACCTACAACACCCCCGCCGTCGCCACGCTCTTCCTCATGGCCGAGCAGCTGGACTGGATGCACGCCCAGGGCGGGCTCGACGCCATGGTCGCGCGCACCACGGAGTCCTCGGGCGCGCTCTACGCGTGGGCCGAGGCCTCCTCCTACGCCACGCCCTTCGTCGCCGACCCCGACCACCGCTCGCTGGTCGTCGGCACGATCGACCTCGACGAGGACGTCGACGCCCCCGCGGTGATCGCGACGCTGCGCGAGCACGGCGTGGTCGACGTCGACCCCTACCGCAGCCTGGGCCGCAACCAGCTGCGCGTGGCGATGTTCCCCGCGATCGACCCCGACGACGTGCGCGCCCTCACCGCCTGCGTCGACTGGGTCGTCGAGCACTCCTGAGCAGACGCGCCTAGCGGCCCAGCACCGAGCGCACGTCGACGTAGGCCGTGCGGCCGAAGGCGACGATGGTGGCCGTCTCCACCTGAGTGGGGGTCGCGCGCAGGGTCTCGATCGCCGCGGCCACGGCGTCGGCGCGGGGCCAGCCGTAGACCCCGGCGCTGACCAGCGGGAAGGCCATCGTGCGCACCCCGAGCTCGTCGGCGACCTCGAGCGCACGGCGGTAGCAGGACTCGAGAAGCCCGCGGTCGGTCTGGCCCGCCGCGTGGTCGGGACCCACGACGTGGATGACCCAGCGGGCGGGCAGGTCGCCGGCGGTGGTCCAGCCGGCGTCGCCGGTGGCCAGCCCGTCGGGGAAGCGCGCGACGCAGTCGGCGAGCACCGCGGGCCCGCCGACGCGGTGGATGGCGCCGTCGACGCCTCCCCCGCCGCGCATCGCGGTGTTGGCGGCGTTGACGACCGCGTCGACGCGCTGGGTGGTGAGGTCGCCCTCGACGACGTTGAGCTGCATGGTGCTCCGTCCTGCCGCCCCGGTAGCCGGGACGGTCGACCAGGAGCGGCCCCCCGACGGGGGGCTCAGCTCTCCTTGATCAACCTCAGGGTCGCACGCTCCAGGGCGGCCTGCCGCACGTCGGGGCTGTCGTGGTGGCGCCGGGTGGTGCCGACGATGGTGCGGCCGTCCTCGTAGGCCTCGATCACGCGGGGGTCGACGTAGGAGGAGCGCGCCAGCGTGGGGGTGTTGCCGAGGAAGGAGGAGACCTCCTTCATCGCCCCCGACACCGCCCGCTTCTGCGAGGCCCGGGTCTCCCCGTGCTCGGGGGTCTCGGCCAGGGCGGCCGCGGCCAGCACGGTCGCGTGCCAGGTGCGGAAGTCCTTGGCCGTGGCCTCGATCCCCGTTGAGGAGCGGACGTACTCGTTGACCAGCTCCGGCAGCACCGAGCGCCACGAGCGCCCGGTGCGGTAGGACAGCAGCCGCAGGTCCTCGCCGCGGCGGCGCCGCATCACCTCGATCGCCTCGATGACCACGGCGTCGTCGATGCGGATCTCGTGGGAGACCCCCGACTTGCCCACGAAGGTGAACACCAGCTGCTCCTGGCGCCGTCGCACGTGCCGACGCTCGAGGGTGGTGAGCCCGAAGCTGCCGTTGGTGTCGGCGTAGACGTCGTTGCCGATGCGGAAGTAGCCCAGGTCGATCAGCCGGACGGCGGCGGCGCACGCGCGCTCCAGCGGCATGCCCTCGCGGCCGAGGTCGGCCACCACCAGCTCGCGGGCCCGGGTCAGGGCCTTCCCGAACTCCAGCATCCGGTCGAACTTCTCCGCGTCGCGCCGGGTGCGCCACTCGGGGTGGTAGAGGTACTGCCGGCGCCCGGCCTCGTCGGTACCGACCGCCTGCAGGTGGCCGTTGGCGTGGGGGGTGACCCAGACGTCCTGCCACGCCGGCGGGATGACGAGGTCGCGCACCCGCTGGGCGTCGTCGGCCGGCAGCCGGTCGCCGGCCGCGTCGAGGTAGCTGAAGCCGCTGCCCGCGCGGCGACGCGTCCACCCCGGCTGGTCGGGTGAGGTGCGGCGCAGGCGGACCATGGCCCGAGACTAGGAGCGCCCCCGCGCCCGCGGCTCACCCTCAGCGGCGACGGCGCAGCAGCACCACGAGCCCGACCAGCAGGCCCAGCACCGCCAGCGCGCCCCCGAGCATCCAGCCGGTGAGCAGGGTCAGCTCCGCGGTGTCGGTCACGGTGACGAGGTCGGGGTCGCGCCCGGCCTCCCGCCCGGCGCGGTCGGCCTGGTCGCCGCGGTCGGCCCGGTCGGCGACGGTGCCGTCGACGACGGCCCGCACGTCCGCGGGCAGGTCGAGCTCCAGCACCTCGGCGTACTGACCCTCGCTGGAGAGCAGCACCCGCCCGTCCTCGTCGACCGCGATCCCCTCGCCCTGCTGCTGCGTGGGCAGGTCGAGGTCGGCGACCTCCTCCATCGAGGGCCAGGCGTAGACGACCGCGCCGCCGTAGCCGCGCACCACGAGGTGGCGACCGTCGGGGAAGAAGGCGCCGTCGGTGGCGATCGACAGCACCGACCCGACCGGCTCGAGCCGGTTGGGGGCGTCGGGCGAGAGCCGCGCCGGGGCGCGGTAGAGCGTGCCGCCCAGGAAGGCCTTGGAGGCCACCAGCAGCCGCCCGCTGCGCGGCTCCACCAGCAGCGTCTCGGCGTCCTGCCCACCGTCGGGGTAGACCAGCTCGTACGTCGTGCCCGCGGCCCCCAGCGCGCCCCGGCCCACGGCCACGCGGGTCACCGACACCGAGGTCCGCTCGCCGGGGTTGTCGCCGATGTCGCCGACCCAGACCTCGCCGGGTCGCGCGCCGGGCCCGTCGGCGGGGGCGAGCGCCTCGACGTCGACGGGGTCCTGGCTCCAGGTGGTGACGCCCACGGTGCGGCCCGTGGCGGGCTCGACGGCGAAGACCCGCCCGGTGTCGCCGGAGTCGTTGGTGGTGAGCACGAGCCCGTCGCGGGCGACGAGCCCGCTCGACTCGACCACGGCAGGGTCGCGGAAGGCGAAGGCGACCTCGGCGTCGGGTACGCCCGGCCCGACCCCGAGGCCCACGGCGAAGGGCAGCGCGACCGCTGCGGCGAGCAACCCGTCGATCACGCGCTCACGCACCGGCCCGGTCGGCCTCGAGCAGCTCGGCGAGGCGGGGCCGGACGCCCCAGGCGCCCACGAGCTCGTCGTACTCCTCGCGCGCCTCGGGGGCCTCGCCCCCGGTGCGCACGGCGCGCAGCATGGTGTTGCGCGGGGTGTGCTGGCTCTCCACGAACTGCACGACGTCGACGCGGTAGCCGCGCTGGCGCAGCAGCGAGGCGCGCAGGCCGTCGGTGAGGGTGTCGGCGAGGCGCTCGCGCAGGATGCCGTGGCGGGTGAGCATGGCCCAGGGCGCCGGGGTGGGCAGGCGTCGCAGCTGGGCGGCGACGTCGTGGTGGCAGCAGGGCGCGGCGAGCACCAGCGGCGCCTCCCAGCCCACGGCCCGCGCCAGCGCCTCGTCGGTGGCGGTGTCGCAGGCGTGCAGCGCCAGCACCACGTCGGGCGGCTGCGGGAGCTCGACGTCGGCGATCGAGCCGACCACGAACTCTGCGTCGACGCCGAGGCGGGCGGCAACGGCGCTGTTGTGCTCGCGCGACTGCTCCTTGACGTCGGCCCCCGTGACGACCACCGGCAGGCCGCGGGTGGCGGTGAGGAAGCGCTGGGCGGCGAAGGTGAGGTAGGCGTTGCCGCAGCCGAGGTCGACGATCCGCAGCGGGTCCTCGGGCGTCGGCCGGCGCAGGTGACCCTTGGCCCGGGCCTCGGTGATCGAGGCGTCGAGCAGCCGGAGGAACTCCTCGACCTGGCGGTACTTCGCCTGTCGGGTGGGCTTGAGCCGCCCCTGGGCGTCGGTCAGGCCGAGCTCGCGGAAGACGGGGTCGTCCTCGGCCAGCAGCCGGGGCTTGTCGCGGTCGTGGGCGCGGTCGACCGCGACGGCCTCGGCACGGCGCGCGGTGTGCACGACGGCGTCGAGCTTCTTGGTCACCCGCAGCTGCACCGTCTCGGTCGTGGTCTCGACGTGCCAGTTGCCGAAGGGCAGCGCCAGCAGCGCGTCGAGGGCGGCGTCAGCGCCGGTGAGGGCGTGGTTGGAGGTGTGGGCCTGCGTGGCGTCGTACGCCGTGACCTGCAGGTGGGGCCCGGCCTTGAGGTCGACGTGGCGCAGCTCGAGGCGCCGCCACCGCGGCGGCTCCTGGCCCTTGCGCCGGCCCGACGCGACCGCGCGCACGAGCCGCTCGGGGTCGAGCAAGGGCGCCCGCAGGCGCGCGAGCGCCTCCTCCAGGGCCCCTCCCGTCGCGCCGCTCACCGGTCGAGGACCGAGGTCACGACCACGATGAGCAGCAGCGCGGCGAGGGCGACCGGGATGATCCAGCGGCGCTGGCGGGGGCTCACGCGCGGTCCCCGCGGGCGCCGGCCGGCAGCCGGGAGGCCCACAGCTCGGCCAGGTGCATCGTCGGCACGTCGGCGAGGTCGTCGAGCTGGACCCGGCACGACATGCCGTCGGCGAGCACGACGGCGTCGGGGTGCGAGCGCACCGCCGGCAGCAGGTGGGTCTCCGCCACGGCCACCGACACCTCGTAGTGGCCCTTCTCCATGCCGAAGTTGCCGGCCAGGCCGCAGCAGCCCGACACCTTCGTCACCGAGGCCCCGGCCCGCTCCAGCAGGGAGCGGTCGGCCTCCCAGCCGAGCACGGCGTGCTGGTGGCAGTGGGGCTGGGCCACGACCTCGACGCCCGTGAGGTCGGGCAGCGGCAGGTCGAGGCGGGTGGCGAGCTCGGCGAAGGTCAGCACCCCGCCGGCGACCTCCGCGGCCCGCGGGTCGGCGGTCAGCTCGGTCGCGTCGCTGCGCAGCGTGGCCAGGCACGACGGCTCGAGCCCGACGACCGGCACCCCGGAGGCGACGTACGGCGCGAGCGTGGCCACCGTGCGCTCCATGATCGCCCGGGCCTTGTCGAGCTGACCCGTGGTGATCCAGGTCAGCGCGCAGCAGGCGTCGTCGGAGATCACCCGCACCCGCAGCCCGGCGGCCTCCAGCACCTCGATGGCCGCGAGGCCGCTGCGCGGGAAGAAGTGGTCGGTGAAGGAGTCGGCCCACACCCACACGTCGGGCGCCCGGTCGCCGCCGCGGCCCCTGGTCGTGCGGCGCAGCGTCTTCGGCGCGAAGGCCGGGATCGAGCGGCGCTGGTCGATGCCGGCGCTCGCCCGCGCGGCGCTGGCGACGGGGCGCAGCCGCATCATCGCGTTGGCCACCGGCGCCATCGGCGCGGCCAGGGCGGCCCACCGCGGCAGCCGACCGAGCAGGTAGTGGCTGCGCGGGCGCCGCGCGGTCGCGTCGGGACCGTCGTACTTCTGGTGGAGCGCCTCGGCCTTGTAGGTCGCCATGTCGACCCCGGTCGGGCAGTCCGACGCGCAGCCCTTGCAGGCCAGGCACAGGTCGAGGGCCTCCGAGACCGCAGGGTCGCCCAGCCCGCCGACCAGGGAGCCGTCGACGGCCTCCTGGAGCACGCGTGCGCGGCCGCGGGTGGAGTCCTTCTCGTCGCGGGTGGCCTGCCACGAGGGGCACATCACGCCGGTCGCCGAGGGCGCCACGCACTTGCCGACGCCGGTGCAGCGGTGCACGGCGTCGCCGAAGGACCCGCCGTCGTGGGCCAACCGCAGCAGCGGGCGGACCCCCGCGCGCGGCCGGGCCGGGCGCAGGGAGGCGTCGAAGGGGTCGGGGTCGACCAGCACGCCGGGGTTGAGCAGGCCGTCGGGGTCGCAGACGGCCTTGGCCGCGCGGAAGAGCCGCAGCGACTCCTCGTCGTACATGTGGGTCAGCAGCTCCGAGCGGGCGCGGCCGTCGCCGTGCTCGCCCGAGAGCGAGCCGCCGTGCTTCGACAGCTCGCGGGCGCAGTCCTCCACGAAGGCCCGGAAGCGGCGCGGGCCGGCGGCGGCGTCGCTCTCGCGGTCGGTGAAGTCGAAGTCGATGCGCACGTGCACGCAGCCGTCGCCGAAGTGGCCGTAGGGCACGCCCTGCAGGCCATGCTCGAGCAGCAGTGCGTCGAAGTCGCGCAGCCACGCCCCGAGCCGGTCGGGGGGCACGGCCGCGTCCTCCCAGCCCGAGAGGGCCTGGCGCTGCGTGCTCCGCGCGGCGAGGCCGGCTCCGTCCTCGCGGATCCGCCACAGCGCGGCGGCCTCGCGGGGGTCGGTGACCAGGCGGTGGTCGAGGGCCCCGGAGACCGCGACCAGCGGCGCGACCAGACCCGGGTCGGTGACCTCGACGAAGAGCCAGCCTGCCCCGCGGGGCAGGTCGGGCACGGCGCCGCGGGCGCGCACCAGGTCGACGATGCGAGCGTCGATGCCCTCGCAGGCGACGAGCCCGGCGCCCGCGGTCTCCATGCCGGCGGGGCTGTCGACGGGGGTGCCGGCGGCGGCCAGCAGGGCCGGCACGGCGTCGGCGGCCTCGACCATCGAGGGGTAGCCGAGCACGACGAGCTGGCGCGAGGTCTCGTCCACCACCAGCCGCACGGTGGCGTCGAGCACCAGGCCCAGGGTGCCCTCCGAGCCGGTGAGGAACCGGTCGAGGCGGCGACCGTTCTCCGGCAGCAGCTGCTCCATGGCGTAGCCGCTGACCTGGCGGGTGAACCGGCCGAAGGAGGTGCGCACGTGCTCGAGGCTGGCGTCGGTGATCGCGGCCAGGCCGCCGGCCACCGCACCGCCGCCGCCCGACCAGACCTCGCCGGTGCCGAAGGCGACCCGCAGCGACTCGACGTTGTCGGAGGTGCGGCCGTAGCCCAGGGCGCGCGAGCCGCAGGCGTTGTTGCCGATCATGCCGCCGATGGTGCAGCGGGTGTGGGTGGAGGGGTCGGGGCCGAAGCGCAGTCCCTGGGCCTGGGCCTGCTTCTGCAGCGTCGCGTGCACCACGCCGGGCTCGACGCGCGCCGTGCGGGCCTCGGCGTCGATCTCCAGCACGCGGCCGAGGTGGCGGGAGGTGTCGACGACGATGCCGGGACCCACCGCGTTGCCGGCGATCGAGGTGCCGGCGCCGCGCATCGTCAGCGGGGTGCCGCTCGCCCGGGCGACGTCGAGCACGGCGAGCAGCTCGTCGGTGTGACGCGGCCGGGCCACCACCTGGGGCAGCACGCGGTAGAGCGAGGCGTCGGTGGAGTAGAGCGCCCGGGTCAGCACCGAGTCGTCGACGTCGGTGACGCCCCGGCGGCGCAGCTCGCCGAGCAGGTCGCCCACCCCTGCGCCCCCGGAGGTGCTGTCGGGGCCGGCGTGGTCGGGGAGGTGCAGGGTCACCAGTGCTCCATCGAGCCGCGGAACACCGCGGCCAGGTCGTCGGGGGTCGCCTCGCGCGGCGCGGTCGCGAGCAGGCGCTGCTGCTGCAGCGCTCCGCCCACGAGGTCGTCGACGTCGCCGTCGCCGTAGCCGACCTCGGCCAGGCCGCTGGGCAGGCCGATGTCGCGCATCAGGGTCGAGATGACGTCGGGCAGGACGTCGGGGCCGGTGCCGGTGGCCGAGGGGTCGAGCAGGCGGGCGGCGGCCAGGTGGCGCTCGGGCGCGGCCTCGTAGGTGAACCGGAAGGCCTCGGGCGCGGTGAGCGAGACGGCCATGCCGTGCGGCACCATCGCCTCGTCCTGGGGGTAGCCGGCGGGGCGGTAGTCGCGCACGCGCCCGGCGATCGGGTAGGCGTTGGCGTGGGGGATGTGCACGCCGGCGTTGCCGAAGCCCAGCCCGGCGAAGGTCGCGGCCATCGCCATCTGCTCGCGCGCCAGCTGGTCGGTGCCGTCGGCCACCGCGGCGCGGAAGGAGCCCGCCAGCAGGCCCATCGCGCGCTCCGACCACAGGTCGGCGATCGGGTTGGCGCCGCAGTAGGGCACCCGCTGCTCGGGGCGCTTGGCGTCGAAGTCGGCGTACCACTTCGCGGTGTAGCTCTCCAGGGCGTGGCACAGGATGTCCATGCCCGAGGCGGCCGTGACCATCGACGGCTGGCCCAGCGTGAGCTGCGGGTCCACCACGGCCAGGGTGGGGCGCAGGGCGGGGTGGCTGATGCCGGTCTTGACGTGGAGGCTCAGCACGTCGAGCACGCAGATGGTGGTGCTCTCGCTGCCGGTGCCGGTGGTGGTCGGCACCGCGACGAGCGGCAGCAGCCGGTTGACCGGGGCGAGCGCCTTGCCGACGGGGGCGTTGATGTAGTCCATCAGCTCGCCGGGGTTGGTGGTGAGCAGGTTGACCGCCTTGGCGGTGTCGATCGACGACCCGCCCCCCACGGCCACGACGGCGTCGAAGGGCCCGGCGTCGCGCGCGAAGTCGATCGCCAGCTGCAGCGACTCGTCGGTGGGCTCGACGTGGGCCTGGTCGAAGACGACGACCTCGATGCCGCTCGCCCGGACCTGCTCGGCGATGCGCTGGGGGTGGCCGGTGGCCGCGAGGCCGGGGTCGGTCACCAGGATCACGCGACGCGCGCCGAAGCCGGCGAGGTCGTGGCCGACCTCGGCCGAGGACCCGCTGCCGAACTTCAGGGCCGGTGCGGCGTAGGTGAAGATGGTCTCGCTCAAGGTGTGCCTCCTGGGTCCAGGCCACGATATCCGCCGGGTCCCACCAGGCCGGCACCGTCTCGGCCGTCCGCGTCGTGGAGCGCCTCGGCGGCGGGTCAGCGGCGGGTCAGCGGCGGGTGAGCGCGGCGCGCACGACCTCGAGCACGTCGACCGCTCCGGCCTCGACCTCGGCGACGTCGACCCAGGCCACGGCGTCGGTGGTGCCGTCGGCCTCCACGACCCGCGGCGCGACGTCGGGGTCCACCTCGGCCCGGAAGACCAGGTGCACGCCGTGGAAGTCCTCGTGGCGCCCCGAGGGCGCGGTGCCGGCGAGGTGCACGTCGTCGACGGCCACCACGTCGCCGACCACGCCCACGAGCCCGCACTCCTCGGCCAGCTCGCGGCGCACGGCGTCGCGCGGGGCCTCGCCGTGGTCGACGCCGCCGCCCGGCAGGGTCCAGCAGCCGGCGTGGTGCCCGCGCGCGGAGATCCGGGTCAGCAGCACCTGGGCGCCGCCGGCGCGGGTGACCAGCGCGTAGGCGCCGACCCGCTGCCGTCGGGCGGGGGTGTGGTCGGCGAGGGCCTCGCGCACCAGCGCGCTGACCCGCACCCGTCCCGAGCGCACCGCCGCGAGGGGGTGCCAGGCGGCGTCGACGGTGGTGCCGTCGACCTCGACCACGCGCGGGGCCGGTGCGTCGCGCGGCACCCAGCCCTCGTAGACGATGCGCAGCGACCAGGAGTCGACCCGGCGCCCGCCCCGGCGGTCGCGGCGCTGGCGCTGGGAGTAGACCCGGGAGGTGTCACCGACCCGCACGTCGAGGCCGGTCTCCTCGTGCACCTCGCGCACGACCGCGTCACGGGGGTCCTCGCCGTGCTCCAGACCCCCGCCGGGCAGCGTCCAGAGCTCGGAGCGGCTCAGGCGCGGCGCGAGGCGGCTGAGCAGGACCTGCTCGTCGCGCACGACCACGGCGTAGGCCGCGACCCGTTGCGTGCGCGGCAGACCCCCCATGTCCTCACCGTAGCCGCGCGCGGCCCCCGGGCTCCGTGCCGGGCCCCCAGGTGGGCGCGAGCGCCGCGCGGGGCACCGAGTCCCAGGCCCGCGCCGCCTCCCGGTCGGGCGCGGCGCCGCCGAGGTGGGCCGGGTGCCACACGGCACGCTCGCCGGGCCGCGGCCGGTGCTCGGGGCGCTGCTGGAGGTCCTCCAGCAGCCCGGTCAGCACGTGGCCGAGCCGCCGGGTCGTCGTGACCAGGTCGTCCTCCGGCGCCACCCTCATCGGCTCGCCGAAGGACACGTCCACCACCCGCCCCCGGCGCAGGCTCGGCGCGGGCTTGCGCCCGTCGACCGGCAGGCCCACCGACCACATCCGCTGCGTGCCCCACACGGCCACCGGCACCAGTGGCGCCCCGGTCTCGCGGGCCAGGGCGGGCAGGCCGCGCATCAGGGAGCGCACGGTGTAGGACCACGAGATGCCGGCCTCGGGGAAGCCGCACACCACCTCCCCCGCGCGCAGCAGCCGGCGGGCCTGCAGGTACGCCGCCGCCGGCGCCTCCCGGTCGACGGGCACGTGGCCCATGGCCGTCATGGGAGCCGCGACCGGGCTGTGCCAGATGTCGTGGCGGCACAGGAAGCGCACGTGGCGCCCCTGCTCGAGCCCGGCCTTGCCGACGAAGAGGAAGTCGGGGTAGCCCACGTGCACGCTGGCCATCACGGCCGGGCCGGTGCGAGGCAGCTGCTCGGCACCGTGGACGCGGGTGGTGACGTCGAGGGCGCGCAGGGCCACCCGGCCCAGCGCGATCGTCAGGTCGTAGGTGCGATCCCCCACCGCCGGCTCCCGACGGCTCAGGAGAAGGGCGGACGGTGGTCGACCGCCAGCGAGCGCCGCCCGGCCCAGCGCCACACGCGCGCGGCCCGGTCGCGGTCGTCGTCGGTGACCAGGTTGCCCATCCAGCGCAGCGCCAGCGTCATCAGCCAGTCCGAGCGCATGCCCGCCGGCCCGAGCGTCGGCAGCAGCTGGGGCACCGTGACCAGCCCGGCCAGGCGCCGGGCGATGGAGAAGGACTCGCCGTAGTGCTCGCGCAGCAGCGCCGGCCAGCCGGCGGCGAGGTCGCCGCCGTCGGCGATCATCTCCGCCACGAGGCGACCGGTCTCCAGGCCGTAGTCGATGCCCTCGCCGTTGAGCGGGTTGACGCAGCCCGCGGCGTCACCGATCAGCGCCCAGTTGGGGCCGGCCACGTGGCTCACCGCGCCGCCCATGGGCAGCAGCGCCGAGGTCGGGGCGCGCAGGTCGCCGTCGAGGTCGAACTCCTCGCGGCGCTGCTCGGCGTAGAAGGCCATGAGGGGCTTCACGGCGATGTCGGCCGGCCGCTTGGCCGTGGCGAGCGTGCCGACGCCGAGGTTCACCTGGCCGCCGCCGAGCGGGAAGATCCAGCCGTAGCCGGACAGGATCGCCCCGTCCTCGCCGCGCAGCTCGAGGTGGGAGCTGATCCAGGGGTCCTCCGAGCGCGAGGAGTCGACGTAGGACCGCCCGGCGACGCCGTAGACGGTCTCGCGGTGCCACTCGCGGCCCAGGACCTTGCCCAGCGGCGAGCGCACGCCGTCGGCGACCACGAGGTGGCGGCAGCGCACCTCGAAGCGCTCGCGGCTGCCGTCGCCGCGGCGCTCGAAGACGACGGCGGCGACCCGGTCACCCTCACGCCGCACGTCGACCGCGCGGACGCCGTCGAGGGCCGAGGCGCCCCAGGAGACCGCGGTGGTGCGCAGGTGGTCGTCGAGCTCGGTGCGCGGCACCGCGCTGCCCCAGTCGGGCAGGGTGCCGCCGGGCCAGGGCAGGTGGAGGGTCTGGCCGAAGCCGTGGGCGCGCAGGCCCCGGCTGGTGACCCGCTCGCGCAGCCAGAGCTCCAGGCCCAGGCGCTGCAGCTCGCCGACCGCACGCGGGGTCAGGCCGTCGCCGCAGGTCTTGTCGCGCGGGAAGGTCGCCGCATCGGTGAGGAGGACGTCGAGGCCGGCACGCGCGGCCCAGGCCGCCGCGGCGGACCCCGCCGGCCCTGCGCCGACCACGAGGACGTCGGTCTCGACCGGAGTGGTGCTCACGCCCCGATTCTCGCAGGCGGGTGGGCACCGGGCCACGCCGCCTCGACCCGCTGCGGGGTCGGGGTGGCGTGCGCGGGCTCAGGTGTCCTGCTCCTCCACCGGCGGGAACACCGCGGGGGCCTCGTCGTAGCCCTCGGCGTCGGTGAACATCGCCTTCTCGGCGTCGAACTCCCGGTCGGTGTTGTCGACCTCGGCGTTCTCCGGGCGGTGGTCGGGGTCGAGGCGCTCGTCGCGCTCGGCGGCCACCTCCTCGGGGCTCGCCTCGGCGGTCGGCTCGTCGTGGGGCTGGCTCACGGGGCCATCGCCTCACGCGCCCTGCTGCGTGTCAACCGTCACGGTCGACGGAAGGAGCGGTGCGACAGCAGGTGCACCTCGTCGTCGCGGCACCCGGTGGTGGCGTGCTCGACGAACTGCGACCGGGTCGCGTCGGGCACGTAGACCCGGAAGCCGTCGACCGCGGTGGGGCGGCACTCCTTGCGCGGGAAGTTCGCGGCGTCGAGCTCGTCGACCCGGCTCACCACCCGCTGACCGGGTCGCAGGGTCACCGCGGGAGCGGCCTCGCCCGTGCGGTCGGCGGCCGCGCCCACCTGCGTGCCGTCACCTCCGCCGACGTACGACAGACCGCCGAAGCCGCCGACGCGGCAGCTGCGGTCGGAGGTGTTGGTGAGCCGGATCCGGCCGTAGGTGTGACCGGCCGCGCCCTCCCCGCCGCGGTAGGACGCGGTGAGGTCGGCGTTGCCGCACGTGCGCACCGCCGGTGCGGGGGACGCGCCGGCGGGTCCGGCGAGGCCGACCGTGCCGGCGGCGAGAGCCGCGGCGAGGACGAGCCGGAGCGAGCTGCGGGGGGTTGTCATGGTGCCTCCTTCGACAGTGGGTGACCTTCACCCACTGACATGGGACGCCCCGAGGTGCGGGCTGGTTGGCGCAGGAGCCTGAGAAGACGCGAAGAACCCCCGCCGCCCGGGTGGGCGACGGGGGTCCGGCGGTGGTGCGGGACTACGCCGGGGTCAGTTCTGGTACGACCCGAAGTCGAAGTCGTCCAGGGCGACGGCCTGGCCGGCTCCGGCGTTGCCGAACTCGTAGTCGTAGGAGTCGTAGCCGGTGACGGAGTACGCCGCGGCCCGTGCCTCCTCGGTGGGCTCGACCCGGATGTTGCGGTAGCGCTCCAGGCCGGTGCCCGCCGGGATCAGCTTGCCGATGATCACGTTCTCCTTCAGGCCGCGCAGCGAGTCGGAGCGGCCGTGGATCGCGGCGTCGGTGAGCACGCGGGTGGTCTCCTGGAAGGAGGCCGCCGAGAGCCACGACTCGGTCGCGAGCGAGGCCTTGGTGATGCCCATGAGCTCGGGACGACCCGAGGCCGGCTTGCCGCCCTCGGAGACCACGCGACGGTTCTCCTCCTCGAAGAGCACGCGGTCGACCAGGTCGGAGGGCAGCAGGTTGGTGTCGCCCGACTCGATGACCGTGATCCGGCGCAGCATCTGCCGCACGATGATCTCGATGTGCTTGTCGTGGATCGACACGCCCTGGCTGCGGTAGACCTGCTGGACCTCGTCGACGAGGTGCTGCTGGGTGCGACGCACGCCGAGGATGCGCAGCACCTCCTTCGGGTCGGGCGTGCCGAGCGTCAGCATCTGGCCGACCTCGATGTGGTCGCCGTCGCCGACGAGCAGGCGCGAGCGGCGGCTGACGACGTACTCGATGACGTCGGAGCCGTCGTCGGGGGTCACCAGCACCTTGCGCGCCTTGTCGGTCTCCTCGATCTCGACGCGGCCGGCGGCCTCCGAGATCGGGGACAGACCCTTGGGCGAGCGGGCCTCGAAGAGCTCGACCACGCGGGGCAGACCCTGCGTGATGTCGTCGGCCGAGGCCACACCACCGGTGTGGAAGGTGCGCATGGTCAGCTGCGTGCCGGGCTCACCGATCGACTGGGCCGCGATGATGCCGACGGCCTCGCCGATGTCGACGAGCTTGCCGGTCGCCAGCGAGCGGCCGTAGCACTTGGCACAGGTGCCGGTGCGGGCGTCGCAGGTCAGCACGGAGCGGACCTTGACCGACTCGATGCCGGCCTCGACCAGCTCGCCGATCTTGACGTCGCCCAGGTCCTCGCCCGCGGTGGCCAGCACCTCGCCGGTCTCCGGGTGGGTGACCTCGGTGGCCGCCGAGCGGGCGTAGGCCGCGGTCTCGGCGTTCTCGTGCTTGACCACGGTGCCGTCGGGACGGCGCTCGCCGATGACCTTGGGCAGACCGCGCTCGGTGCCGCAGTCGTCCTCACGGATGATGACGTCCTGCGAGACGTCGACCAGACGACGGGTGAGGTAGCCCGAGTCGGCGGTGCGCAGGGCGGTGTCGGCCAGACCCTTGCGGGCACCGTGGGTGGAGATGAAGTACTCCAGCACGGTCAGGCCCTCGCGGAAGTTGGCCTTGATCGGGCGCGGGATGATCTCGCCCTTCGGGTTGGCCACCAGACCACGCATGGCGCCGACCTGACGGATCTGGTTCATGTTTCCGGACGCACCCGAGTCGACCATCATGTAGATGGGGTTCGACTTCGAGAACGCCTTCTCCATGGCGTCTCCGACCTTCTTCGAGGCCTCGGTCCAGATCTCGACGAGCTCCTGACGACGCTCGTCGTCGGTGACCAGACCGCGCTCGAACTGCTTCTGCACCTTGGCGGCCTGCGCCTCGTAGCTCTCGAGGATCTGGAGCTTGTCGGCGGGGGTGGTGACGTCGTCGATCGAGACGGTGACACCCGAGAAGGTCGCCCAGCGGAAGCCGGCGTCCTTCAGCGCGTCGAGCGAGGCGGCCACCTCGACCTTGGTGTAGCGCTCGGCAAGGTCGTTGACGATCGCGCCGAGCTGCTTCTTGCCCACCTCGTAGTTCACGAAGGGGTAGTCGGCGGGCAGCGTGTCGTTGAAGAGGGCGCGACCCAGCGTCGTCTCGACGATGAGCGGCTGACCCTGCTCCCAGTCCTCGGGCAGGGCCTGGTCGGCGGCCGGGACGATGTCGTCGAGGCGGATGCGGACCTTGCTCTGGATCGAGATCTCGCCGCGGTCGAAGGCCATGATCGCCTCGGCCGGGGAGGAGAAGACCCGGCCGTCGCCGACCTGGTCCTCACGGTCGGTCGTCAGGAAGAACAGGCCGATGATCATGTCCTGGGTGGGCATGGTCACCGGACGGCCGTCCGACGGCTTGAGGATGTTGTTGGTCGACAGCATCAGGATCCGGGCCTCGGCCTGGGCCTCGGCCGACAGCGGCAGGTGCACCGCCATCTGGTCGCCGTCGAAGTCGGCGTTGAAGGCCGAGCAGACGAGCGGGTGGATCTGGATGGCCTTGCCCTCGATCAGCTGGGGCTCGAAGGCCTGGATGCCGAGGCGGTGCAGCGTGGGCGCACGGTTCAGCAGCACCGGGTGCTCGGTGATGACCTCCTCGAGCACGTCCCACACGACCGGACGGGCGCGCTCGACCATGCGCTTGGCCGACTTGATGTTCTGCGCGTGCGACAGGTCGACCAGGCGCTTCATCACGAAGGGCTTGAACAGCTCGAGCGCCATCTGCTTGGGCAGACCGCACTGGTGCAGCTTGAGCTGCGGGCCCGAGACGATGACCGAGCGGCCCGAGTAGTCGACGCGCTTGCCGAGCAGGTTCTGACGGAAGCGGCCCTGCTTGCCCTTGAGCATGTCGGACAGCGACTTCAACGGCCGGTTGCCCGGGCCGGTGACGGGACGACCGCGGCGGCCGTTGTCGAACAGCGAGTCGACGGCCTCCTGGAGCATCCGCTTCTCGTTGTTGACGATGATCTCGGGCGCGCCGAGGTCGAGCAGCCGCTTGAGGCGGTTGTTGCGGTTGATGACGCGGCGGTACAGGTCGTTGAGGTCGGAGGTCGCGAAGCGGCCACCGTCGAGCTGCACCATCGGGCGCAGGTCCGGCGGGATCACCGGGACGGCGTCGAGGACCATGCCCTGGGGCTTGTTGCCGGTCTTGCGGAAGGCGTCGACGACCTTGAGGCGCTTGAGCGCGCGGACCTTCTTCTGGCCCTTGCCGTTGGCGATGGTGTCGCGCAGCGACTCCACCTCGGCGGGGATGTCGAAGTCCTGGAGGCGCTTCTGGATCGCCGTGGCGCCCATGTGGCCCTCGAAGTACTTGCCGAACCAGTTCTTCATCTCGCGGTAGAGCATCTCGTCGCCCATCAGGTCCTGGACCTTGAGGGACTTGAAGGTGTTCCACACCTCGTCGAGGCGGTCGATCTCGCGCTGCGCACGGTCGCGCAGCTGCTTCATCTCGCGCTCGGCGCCGTCGCGCACCTTGCGGCGGGCGTCGGCCTTGGCGCCCTCGGCCTCGAGCGCGGCGAGGTCCTCCTCGAGCTTCTTGCTGCGGTCCTCCAGCGACTGGTCGCGACGCTTCTCGAGGCGCTCGCGCTCCAGGCCGACCTTGTTCTCCAGCGAGGAGAGGTCGCTGTGGCGGGCCTCCTCGTCGACGGAGGTGATCATGTAGGCCGCGAAGTAGATGACCTTCTCGAGGTCCTTCGGGGCCAGGTCGAGCAGGTAGCCCAGCCGGCTGGGCACGCCCTTGAAGTACCAGATGTGCGTCACGGGAGCGGCCAGCTCGATGTGGCCCATGCGCTCGCGACGCACCTTGGAGCGGGTCACCTCGACGCCGCAGCGCTCGCAGATGATGCCCTTGAAGCGCACGCGCTTGTACTTGCCGCAGTAGCACTCCCAGTCCCGGGTGGGACCGAAGATCTTCTCGCAGAAGAGGCCGTCACGCTCGGGCTTGAGCGTGCGGTAGTTGATGGTCTCCGGCTTCTTGACCTCGCCGTGGCTCCAGGTGCGGATGTCGTCCGCGGTGGCCAGGCCGATCTGAAGCTGGTCGAAGAAGTTCACATCGAGCACGGTGGCTGTTGTCCTTCGTTAGATCTGTGTGAAACGAGTCGTGGACTGGCGGGGGCGGGGCGCCGCTGGGGGCGCCCCGCCGTCACGCTCAGACTTCTTCGACGCTGCTGGGCTCGCGACGCGACAGGTCGATGCCCAGCTCCTCGGCGGCGCGGAAGACGTCCTCCTCCGCGTCGCGCAGCTCGATCGACGAGCCGTCCTGGCTCAGGACCTCGACGTTCAGGCAGAGCGACTGCATCTCCTTGACGAGCACCTTGAACGACTCGGGGATGCCCGAGTCGGGGATGTTCTCGCCCTTGACGATCGCCTCGTAGACCTTGACGCGTCCGGGGACGTCGTCGGACTTGATCGTGAGCAGCTCCTGCAGGGCGTAGGCGGCGCCGTAGGCCTCCATCGCCCAGACCTCCATCTCGCCGAACCGCTGGCCGCCGAACTGGGCCTTACCGCCCAGGGGCTGCTGCGTGATCATCGAGTAGGGGCCGGTGCTGCGCGCGTGGATCTTGTCGTCCACGAGGTGGTGCAGCTTGAGGATGTACATGTAGCCGACCGAGACCGGGTCGGGGAACGGCTCGCCGGAGCGGCCGTCGAACAGGTCGGCCTTGCCGGTCTCGTCGATCATCCGCACGCCGTCGCGGTTGGGGATGGTCGCACCGAGCAGGCCGGTGATCTCGTCCTCGCGCGCACCGTCGAAGACCGGGGTCGCGACCTTGGAGTTCGCGGCGGCCTTGTCGGCGTGGATCTTGATCAGGCGCTGCTTCCAGTCGGCGTCGTTCTTGTCGTCCGACAGGTCGAGGTCCCAGCCCTGCTTGGCGAGCCAGCCGAGGTGGAGCTCGAGGATCTGGCCGATGTTCATGCGTCGCGGCACACCCAGCGGGTTGAGCACGACGTCGACGGGGGTGCCGTCCTCCATGAACGGCATGTCCTCGATCGGCAGGATCTTGGCGATGACGCCCTTGTTGCCGTGACGACCGGCCAGCTTGTCGCCGACCGAGATCTTGCGCTTCTGGGCGACGTAGACGCGGACCAGCTGGTTGACGCCCGGGGGCAGCTCGTCGCCGTCCTCGCGGTCGAAGACCCGGACGCCGATGACCGTGCCGGACTCACCGTGGGGCACCTTCATCGAGGTGTCGCGCACCTCGCGCGCCTTCTCGCCGAAGATCGCGCGCAGCAGGCGCTCCTCGGGGGTCAGCTCGGTCTCGCCCTTCGGGGTCACCTTGCCGACGAGGATGTCGCCGGTCTGCACCTCGGCGCCGATGCGGATGATCCCGCGCTCGTCGAGGTCGGCCAGCATCTCCTCGGAGACGTTGGGGATGTCGCGGGTGATCTCCTCGGGGCCCAGCTTGGTGTCGCGGGCGTCGACCTCGTGCTCCTCGATGTGGATCGAGGTGAGGACGTCCTCCTGCACCAGGCGCTGGCTGAGGATGATCGCGTCCTCGTAGTTGTGGCCCTGCCACGGCATGAAGGCGACGAGCAGGTTGGTGCCCAGCGCCATCTCCGCGTCGTCGGTGCAGGGGCCGTCGGCGATGGGGCTGCCGACCTCGAGGCGGTCGCCCTCGGCGACCAGCGGGCGCTGGTTGATGCAGGTGCCCTGGTTGGAGCGGCGGAACTTCGCCAGCTTGTAGCTGGAGTAGGTGCCGTCGTCGTTCATGGTCTCGATCAGGTCGGCCGAGACCGACGAGACGACACCGGCGGCGGTCGCGGTGACGACGTCACCGGCGTCGACGGCGGCGCGGAACTCGATGCCCGTGCCGACGAAGGGCGAGTCGCTCTTGATGAGCGGCACGGCCTGGCGCTGCATGTTGGCGCCCATGAGCGCGCGGTTGGCGTCGTCGTGCTCGAGGAACGGGATCAGCGCGGTCGCGACCGACACCATCTGGCGCGGCGAGACGTCCATGTAGTCGACCTCGTCGGCCAGGATCTCCGAGACCTCGCCGTCGCGCTGGCGCACCAGCACGCGCTCCTCGACGAACTTCCCGGCGTCGTCCATGGCCGCGTTGGCCTGGGCGATGACGAAGCGGTCCTCGTCGTCGGCGGTGAGGTAGTCGATCTGGTCGGTGACGGTGCCGTCGACGACCTTGCGGTAGGGCGTCTCCACGAAGCCGAACGGGTTGATCCGGCCGTAGGAGGCCAGCGAGCCGATCAGACCGATGTTGGGACCCTCAGGGGTCTCGATCGGGCACATGCGGCCGTAGTGCGACGGGTGGACGTCGCGGACCTCCATGCCGGCGCGGTCACGGGACAGACCACCGGGACCCAGCGCGGAGAGGCGACGCTTGTGCGTCAGGCCCGCGATCGGGTTGGTCTGGTCCATGAACTGGCTCAGCTGCGAGGTGCCGAAGAACTCCTTCAGCGCCGCGACGACGGGGCGGATGTTGATCAGCGACTGCGGGGTGATGGCCTCGACGTCCTGGGTCGTCATCCGCTCGCGCACGACCCGCTCCATGCGCGCCAGGCCGGTGCGGAGCTGGTTCTGGATCAGCTCGCCCACGGTGCGCATGCGGCGGTTGCCGAAGTGGTCGATGTCGTCGGGGGAGATCGGGAGCTCGCCCTGGGGCGTCTCCAGCTGCTCCTGGCCGTCGTGCAGCGCGACGATGTACTTGATCGCGGCGACGATGTCCTCGACGGTCAGCGTCTGCTGGTCGAACGCCTGCGTCAGCCCCAGCTTCTTGTTGATCTTGTAGCGACCGACCTTGGCCAGGTCGTAGCGCTTGGGGTTGAAGTAGTAGTTGTTCAGCAGCGTCTGGGCGGCCTCGCGCGTCGGCGGCTCGCCCGGGCGCAGCTTGCGGTAGATGTCGAGCAGCGCGTCGTCCTGGCCCTGGGTGTTGTCCTTCTCCAGGGTCAGCATCATCGACTCGTACTGCCCGAACTCCTCGCGGATCTGCTCGTTGGTGTAGCCGAGCGCCTTGAGGAGCACCGTGACGTTCTGCTTGCGCTTGCGGTCGAGGCGCACGCCGACCATGTCGCGCTTGTCGATCTCGAACTCCAGCCACGCGCCGCGGCTCGGGATCATCTTGGAGGTGTAGATGTCCTTGTCGGACGTCTTGTCGGCCGAGCGCTCGAAGTACACGCCCGGCGAGCGGACGAGCTGGCTGACGACGACACGCTCGGTGCCGTTGATGATGAACGTGCCCTTGTCGGTCATCAGGGGGAAGTCACCCATGAAGACCGTCTGGCCCTTGATCTCACCGGTGTCGTTGTTGGTGAACTCGGCGGAGACGTAGAGCGGTGCGGAGTAGGTGAAGTCCTTCTCCTTGCACTCGTCGACGGTGTACTTGGGGTCGTAGAAGACCGGGTTCTCGAACGAGAGCGACATGGTCTCGGAGAAGTCCTCGATCGGCGAGATCTCCTCGAAGATCTCCTGCAGACCGGACTTGCTGGAGACGTCCTCGCCCTCGGAGCGGCGACGCTCGACGACGGCGTCCCACTTCTCGTTGCCGACGAGCCAGTCGAAGCTGTCGGTCTGGAGGGAGAGGAGCTGCGGCACCTCGAGCGGTTCGGTGATCTTCGCGAACGAGATGCGGGACTTGCTTGCGACGGAGGAGGCAGTGGTGCTGCGCGCGGCCAAGAGGGAGTCCTTCGAGAGAACGCTGGGCGAGAGGCGCCGACCGACCACACGTCAGCCACCGGGAAGGCTGAGGGCATCTGAGGGCAGGCGCAAAGCGCAACAGTACCCGAACAGAGGGCGCGCGACAACTGCGGCAGGCACCTCGCAGGTGAGCGTTCGCGACGATGATGACTGCCGGCACCGGCGAGGTCAAGCACCGCCGCGGCGAGGCTGTGGACGGTCCGGTCGCCGACGGCTGCGCGCTACTCCCCCGCGGCCGGGCCGGCGCCGGTGGTGACGAGCTTGTCGATGAGCCAGTCCTCGCCGTCCTTGACCATGGTGACTACCACCCGGTTCTGGTAGGTCTGCGGCTCGGTGAAGCGCACGTTGGTGGTGGGCTGGTCGACGAAGAGCAGCACCTCGACGCGGTCCTCGCCGGTGCGCACGACGCCGGAGTCGACGACCTCGGCCTCGACCACGGTCTCGGTCTCGGCGACGTTCTCCTGGAGCACCGCGAAGAGCGGGTCGTAGTCGCGCGTCTTGAACGCCGAGGTCATGTAGGTGCTCGCCGCCGCCGCGCTCTCGTCCATCGAGCGGTAGTCGTAGGACAGCACCGGCACGATCGCGCGGACCGCCACCTCGCGGGCCTCCTCCGCGTCGGCCTCGCCGGAGGCGGCCGGGCTGACGAGGGCCAGGACGGTCAGCGCCGCCAGCGCCACCGCGAGCACCCCCGCCACCACCAGCGACCAGCCCGGGACGACCCGGGGGCTGCGCGGCGGGCGCGGCCCCGAGGGCACACGGGTGGTGACCGGCGCAGCGGTGCCGCCGTCCGCTGCGTCGGTGTCGGTGTCGGTGTCGGTGCCGGTGTGGGTGTGGGCGTCGGTGTGAGCGTCGGCGTCGGCGTCGGCGTCGGGCTCGAGCGTGGCGTCGTAGGCGGCGCGGCGCTCGGGGTCGAGCAGCACCTCCGCGGCCTGGTTGAGCGAGCGGAAGCGCCGGTCGGCGGGGTCGAGGTCGGCGATGGCGGCGCGCCAGGCGGCGCGCACCTCGTCGGTGCTCGCGTCGGGGTCGACGCCCAGGACGTCGTACCAGCTCGGGGTCACGGGGTGGCTCCTCCGCTCGGTCGTCCGCTGCCGCCGCCCTGGCCCGGCGACGGCGCGGTGGAGGCGCCGGGAGCAGCGCCCGAGGGCAGCTCGACGCCGTCGCCGGTCGCGGGGACGAAGTCGTCGACCAGCCACTCGCCGTCGACCAGGAGCACGGTGACGACGAGGCGGAACTGCGCCGGCCGGTCCTGGAAGGGCTCGCCGTCGTCGGCCTGGGTGTAGGTGTTGGTGAACTCCCCGGCGACGAGCACCTCGGCGGAGTCCTCGTCCATCGAGGAGACCCCCGAGGCGAAGACGTCGCACGTGCGCTCGAGGTCGGCCTGGGCCACGGTCTGCTCGGCGAGGTTGACGCTCTGCTCGAACTCCGTGCGGAACTTCGGCGTGATGACCTCCGACACCGAGGCGCGGTAGCCCGGCATCTGACCGGAGTCGTCGAGGTCGTCGGGGCCGTAGCTGTTGAGGCGGAGCACGAACTGGGTCGCGGCGTCCATGACCTCCTCGCGCTGGGCCTGCTCGCCGTCGTCGGAGGACCCGACGAGGCTGCCCAGGCGCTCGCCCAGGCCACCGTCGGCGCGGGTCGCGGCCAGCGTCACCAGCGAGGCGACCGAGGCCAGCGCGACCGCGACGAGGACCACCAGCAGGGCGAACCGGAACCGCGCCGACGCGCGGGAGGGCGCTGGTGCCGGCTCGGTGCGTGCGGGGTCGTCGGTGCGGCTGTCGTCCGTCAGTCCTGAGACATCAGGGGCTGGAGGAACAGCCACTTCCACGACTCCTCTCCCAAGGTCGGAGGCGCCACCGTACCCCGGCTCTCCAGACGCTGCGCACGCTCGGCGCCCCAGACCAGCTCGCCGGTCCCGGGGTCGTAGGTCGCGGCAGGAGCCGAGTAGTCGGCGGCCGGACGGGGCGCGTTCTGCGCGCCGCGGGGGTTGGTGACCGTCGGGGGCTCGTCGCAGCGCGCGTCGACGTTGAGCGGACGGTTGCCCCGGTCGTCGGGCGGGCGGGTGTCGGTGCCCTGGTAGCCGCGCTCGCAGAGCTGCGCCGGGGTCAGCACCAGGCCGAAGTGGGCGTCGTAGAGACCCGTGTCAGGCGACTTGGAGACCACCGTGACGCCGCCCTCGACGACGTAGGGGTAGATCACGAGGAGCTGCTCGATGCCGTCGAGGTGTCGCGTGACCACCTCGCCGGTGGTGATGAGGTTGTTGATGAGGTCGCCGAGCTCGACCTGGTTGTCCTCGATCAGGCGCCGCAGCTGGGTGGCCGCGGGGCTGGCATTGTCGATGAGGCGGCGCAGGTCGGGGTCGGCGTCGGCGAGGGTGTCGCTGAAGAGGCCGAGCTGGTCGGCGAAGGTGCGGATCGAGCTCTCGGAGTCGATCTGGGTGCCGAGCACCGTGTTGGCGTCGCGGATGAGGTCGGTGGTGACCTCGAAGTTGTCGTCGGCGGCCTGGATGAAGGAGTTGCCGGTGTCGAGGATCCGCTGGAGGTCCTCGCCGGTCCCGGAGAACGCCGCACCCAGCTCGGTGATCGTCGTCTTGAGGGCCGGCCGGTCGACGGAGGAGACGGTGTCGGAGAGGTCCTCCAGCAGCTTCTCGGTGCGGATGGGCGTCTCGGTGTCGGCGACGTCGATCTGGGAGTCGTCGGAGAGGTAGGGCTTGGAGTCGGTCCGCGGCTGGAGCTCGACGTACTGCTCGCCCACGGCGGAGCGGTTGCCGACCAGGGCGAGGGTGTCGGCCGGGATCGAGTCGTAGCGGTTCTCGATGTCGAGGTAGACGTCGACGCCGCTGTCGGTGAGCTCGAGCTTCTCGACCTTGCCGATGCCGACGCCGCGGTAGGTCACCTCGCCGCCGGCGAAGATGCCGCCGGACTCCGGGAAGTGCGCCACGACGGTGTAGGAGCTGTCGTAGAACAGCCGGTCGAGGCGCGCGTAGCGGGCCCCGACGTAGCTCACGCCGACGATGGTGATGATGACGAAGACCAGCAGCTGGATCTTCGTGCGACGGGTGATCACCGGACCACCGCCGCGGGCACGAGCAGCTGGACCAGGCCGGGATCGAACATCTGGGTCATCTCCTGCATGGTCGGGCCGCGCTCGCCGAAGGCCTGCGAGGCGGTGCCGTCGCCGGGCAGCGCGCCCGGGCGCAGCAGGCCGTCGAGCAGGCCGCCGCCGCCGGTGCTGCCGCCGAGGCCGGGGAGGTCGGGCAGCCCGGGGAGCTCGGGCAGCCCGGGCACCTGGTTGAGCAGCGTGCACACGGCCTTGTCCTTGTTCTTCGGCTTGCGGCACAGCTCGCGCAGCTCCAGCAGCGCGGCCGGGGTGTTGAGCACGTCGCGACAGGCCTTGCTCGTGAGGTCGCCGCTCTGGAGGCACTTGAGCACGTTGTCGACGATCGCGGTCGGGTCGAGCTCGGTGGGCAGCAGCGTCGGCAGCTCGGTGGGGATGCCGGTGATGCCGAGGGAGAGGTCGAGGTCGAGCTGCACCGACAGGTTGGTGTAGTCGCCGACCTGCAGGTTGCGCGCGACCTGCGGGTCGCGGCCGACGACCTCGTCGACGAAGGGGTAGGTGAGGAAGACGTTGAAGGCCTTGACGAAGTTGTCGCCCGAGGCGGCCAGCTGCCCCAGCACGGGCTGGAGCTGGCGCACCACCTCGATGGTGTCGGCCTTGGAGGCGCGGATGACCCGCACGCCCACGTCGCCCAGCCGGTTCAGCGACTGGAGCATGCGCACGAGGTCGTCGCGCTGGCGGTCGAGCGAGGTGATCGCGCTCGGCAGCTCCTCGAGCGCGGCGTTGATCGTCGGCTGCTCCTTCTTCACCGCGAGCGCGAGCCGGTTGAGGGACTCGATCGCGTCGACGATGTCGGCCTTGTTGTCGTCGAGGTTGCTCACCAGCGTGTCGACCTGGGTCAGCACGGAGCGGGCGGAGTCCTCGCGGCCCTCCAGGGCGTTGTTGAGCTCTCCCGCGATGGTCTTGAGCTGGGCGACGCCGCCGCCGTTGAGCACCAGGCTCAGCGCACCCAGCACCTCCTCGACCTCGGGGTTCTGCCCGGTCCGCTCGATCGGGATCTCGTCGCCGTCCTCCAGCCGGCCGCTGCCGCCGTCGGTGGGCGCGGCCAGGGAGACGAACTTCTCGCCGAGCAGGCTGGTCTGGCGGATGGTGGCCACGGCGTCGGCGGGCAGCTCGGTGCCGTCCTGGATCTCCAGCGTCACCGTGGCGGCGTAGTCCTCCAGCTCGATGTCCTTGACCTGGCCCACCGTGACGTCGTTGACCTTGACCGTCGACTGGGGGACGAGGTCGAGCACGTCGGAGAAGACGACCTCGATCTCCATCGGGTTGTCGCCCACGTCGGGGCCGCCGGGCAGCGGGATCTGGTAGACGTCGAAGTCGCAGCCGCTCAGCAGCATCGAGCCGAGCGCCAGGCCCACCAGGGCCCGGGCGCCGCGGCGCACCGGGCGGCGGCGCTCGGCGGGTCGTGTCGCGTGTCGCCTCATCAGGGCACCTCCACCAGTCCACCGAGCGAGGAGTCGAACAGCGGACCGCTGCGGGCGGCCCCGTCTCCACCGCCGCGCAGGGCCTTGAGCGCCCCCGGGCGCGGGAGCACGCCGTCGAGGAGGTCGCACAGGTTGCCCGTCGAGTCGGCCTGGTCGACGATCGTGCACAGCAGCAACGCGGGATCGTTCTGGATCTGACCCAGGGCGTTCTGGATGTTGGCGCTGACGTCGAGGGTGCCGGCCTGCGGGTTGTAGGTGAGGGCGAGGTTGTTCAGCGCCAGGGGCGCCACCTCGAGGGTCTCCTCCAGCGCGGCCCGCTGGCGCACCAGGACCTTGGCCACGCGGTTGAGGCCCTCGATGTCGCGACCGAGCACCTCGCGGTTGGTCTCGACGAAGGTCGACACCTCGCCGAGAGCGGTCGACAGGTTGGCCAGCGACGAGGCCAGCTCCTGGCGCTCGCCGGCGAGGACCTCGGAGACGCCCGCGAGGGACTGGTTGAAGTCGCGCACCGTCTGGTCGTTGCGGGCCAGCGTGCCGATGAAGCTCTCGAGCTCGTTGACCGAGGCGAAGAGCTCCTCCTTGTTGTCGTCGAGGGTCGTCGACAGCTTGCCGAAGTCGGAGATGGTCTGGTTGAGCTGCTCGCCCTCGCCGCCGAAGTTGCGGGCGGTGACCTGGAGCAGGTCGGTGAGGGCGCCCTCGGCGTTGGCGCCGTTGGGGCCCAGGGCCACGGTGAGCTCGTCGATGCTGGAGTAGATCTGGTCGAGCTCGAGCGGCACGCCGGTGCGGTCCTCGCCCAGGATCTCCTCGTCGCCGATCTCCTTGTCGCCCTCGGCGAAGGTCGGGGTCAGCTGGATGTAGCGGTCACCCACGACCGCCGGGGCGACGATGAGGGCCTTCGCGTCGGCCGGGATCTTCACCTCCGCGTCGTAGGACATCGTGACGACCACGTCGGTGCCCGACGGGGTCACGGTGTCGACCGTGCCGACCGGCACCCCGAGCACGCGCACGTCGCTGCCCTCGTAGATCGACACGGTGCGCGGGAAGTGGGCGGTGAGGGTCTTGAGCTCCTCGCGACCGGTCAGGAACACCACGGCGGTGACGACGACGAGCAGCAGGATCACCGGGGCGATGAGCCGCTGGAGGACGTTCATCCCAGACCACCTCCGTTGGCGAGGTCGGGCACGGGCGGGAAGTTCTGGATGTAGGTGTCGAACCAGGGGCCGTTGCCGAGGGTGTTGGCGAAGACCCGGTAGAACGGCGCCGCCAGGCGGATCGCGTTGTCGATGTTGTCCTCGTTCTTGTTCAGCACGGCCAGCACGTCCTCGACCTGGTCGAGGGCCGGCTTGAGGTCGCTGCGGGTGTCGCGCACGAGCGTGGTCAGCTCGCGCGAGAGCGTCGAGGTCGAGACCAGCAACCGGTGGACGGCGTCACGGCGGGCGATGAGGGCCCGGAAGAGGACGTCGCCGTCCTGCATGAGCGCCACGATGTCCTCGTCGCGGTCGTCGAGCACCGACGAGACCCGCTGGAGGTTCTTGAGCAGGCTGTTGATCTGGTCGTTCTTGGCGGCGATGTTGGTCGAGAGCGCCGAGACGCCGTCGAGAGCCCCCTTGAACTCCTCGGGGGTGTTGCGGGTCAGGTCGGCCAAGGTGGTGAGCGACTGGGCGAGCTGGTCGGTGTCGATGCCCTCGGAGGTCTCGGCCAGGCCCTCGAAGGCGTCGACCACGTTGAAGGGCGAGCTGGTGCGCGCGACCGGGATGGTCGAGCCCTCCTCGAGCTGGCCGGAGCCGGCCGGCTCCAGCGACACGAACATCGCCCCAAGCAGGGTCTTGACCTTGATCGCGGCCCGGGTGTCGGGGCCGAACTCCGAGGGGGTGTCGACCCGCATCCCGACCATCACCTGGTCGCCGTCGAGCTCGATGCTCTCGACCTTGCCCACGCGGACACCGGCGATCCGCACCTCGTCGTTGACCTTGAGGCCGCCGGACTCGGAGAAGGCGGCGTAGTAGGTGTCTCCCCCGCCGATGAGCGGCAGGTCCTGCGCACGGAAGGCGGCGAGGACCATCAGCACGATCACGGCCATGCTGATCGCGCCGATCATCACGGGGTTGCGCTCCCGGAAGGGCTTGCTCATCGCCGGGCTCCCCTCGTGGTCGTGTCGCTGGTCGGTGTCGGTGTCGGTGTCGGTGCGTGGGCGGCGGGACTCATCCGAGGTCGCACCTCGCTCCCCCGGTGTTGTAGGTGAGCGGCACGCTCGAGCCGCCCGGCAGTCGCACCCGGCCCTGGAACTGGCACAGGTAGAAGTTGAAGTACGAGCCGTAGGTCGCCGTGCGGCCGACCTTGTTGAGCTTGATCGGCAGCACCTGGAGCGCCCGGTCGAGCTCGCCGCGGTTGGCGTTGATGTTGCCGGCGAAGCGCCGCAGCTGCTTCACGTCCTCGGTCAGCGGCTCGCGGATGCCCGAGACCAGGCCCGCGGTCTGCACCGACAGCTCGGAGATCTGGTCGAGGGAGTCGAGGATGGCCACGCGGTCGTCCTTGAGCCCGCCGACGAGCTGGCGGAAGTTGATGATGAGCTGGCTCAGCTGCTGGTCGCGGTCTCCGAGGTTGTCGAGCACGCCGTCGAGGTTCTCGATGAGGGCGCTGATGACGTCGTCGCGCGCTGCCAGTGTCTTGGTCACCGAGGCGGTCGAGGCCAGCAGGCTCTCGAGCGTGCCGCCCTCGCCCTGGAAGACCTGCACGACCTCGTAGGAGAGCTTGTTGATGTCGGAGGGCGACAGCGCCTGGAAGAGCGGCTTGAAGCCGTTGAAGAGCACGGTCAGGTCGAGGGCGGGCGAGGTGTTGGCGACCTCGATGGTGTCGCCGTCCTTGAGCGGCTGGGTGTCGCCGACGCCCTCGGTCAGCGAGATGTAGCGCTGCCCGACGAGGTTGCGGTAGCGGATGCTGGCCTGGGTGGCCCCGGTCAGGCGCACGTCCTCCTCGACCGAGAAGCTGACGACCGCGCGGGTGCGGTCGACGATCTGCACGTCCTTGACCGAGCCGACCTTGACGCCGGCGACGCGGATGTCGTCGCCCTTGACCACGCCGGTGGCGTCGACGAAGACCGCGCGGTAGTCGGTGCTGGGCTTGAAGGAGATGTTGCCGATCGTGATGACCAGCAGTCCCGTGGCCAGGGTCGTCACCACGATGAAGATCAGCAGTCGGACGAGGTCGCCCGTGGTCTTCTTGTCCAGCAGCTTCATCGCAGCTCCACCTCCGCGCCGCGCGCCAGCGGACCGACGAGCAGGCCGCCGAGGTCGGGCACGTCGTCGGCCGCCACGCCCATGCCGGGCGCCAGCAGCGAGTTGATCAGGTCGGTCTCGGCCGCGCTGCCGGCGTAGCCGTCGCCGGAGCGCAGCCAGTAGCTCGGCGCGACGCGCGAGGTGCCCTTGCCGGTCGGCTCGTCGACACCGTCGTCGAAGTTCGGCACCGAGCGCAGCGGGTTGTCCTGGTCCCAGGGCGGGTTCGGCAGGTTGAGGCAGCTCGGACCCCGCGACTCGCCGAAGCGGGGCGCGTCGGCGGCGGTGTACTTGCGGGGCTGGTTGGGGATCGTCTCGAGCACGATGTGGAGGGTGTAGTCGCGGAAGGCCTCGGCCTGCCGCGAGCCGGCGTTGACGACCCCGCCCAGCAGGCAGGGGAACTCCGGGGCGTACTTCGCCAGCAGCCCGACCTGGGGCACGGAGAGGTCGGCGAGACGGATGAGATTGTCGCCGTTGGTCTCCAGGAAGCCGCGGGTGGTGTCGGAGAAGGCGGTGACGTCGGTGAAGACCGCCTGCAACCGCTCCTCGCGGTCCTCCAGGGTCGAGGTGGTCGTGATCGTGTTGCGCAGGATCTGACCGACCTCCGGGAGCACGTCGGCGTAGATGTCGGAGACCTCGGCCGTCAGGCGCAGGTCCTCGACGAGGGCCGGGACCTGGGGGTTGAAGCGCTTGAGGTAGGCGTCGAGGGTCTCGATCGTCTCGCCGAGGTCCTCGCCGCGACCCTCGAGCGCGGTGGCAAGCGCGTTGAGCGTCATGTTGAGCTCGGCCGGCTGCACGGTGCGCAGCAGCGGGTAGAGGTCGGAGAGCACCTGCTCGACCTCGGTGGAAACCACGGTGCGGTCGATGGTCGCGCCGGCCTCGATGTGGTCGCGGGCGGGGTCCTGGGGCACCACCAGGGAGACGTACTTCTCGCCGAAGAGGGTCTTGGGCACGATCGAGCCGGTCACGTCGGCGGGGATGGTGTCGATCTCGTCGGGGAAGATCCCCAGCGTGAGCGTGGCTCCTGAGGCGGTGGTCTCGGCGTCGAGCACCTCGCCCACGATGACGCCACGGATCTTCACGTCTGCGCGGTTGGGCAGCTGCAGGCCGATGCTGGAGGTCTCCAGCGAGACCTCCTGGTAGTCGGTGAACTTCTTGGTGAAGACGGCGTAGGTCAGCCACACCGCCCCCACGGCGAGGGCCAGGAAGACCACGCCGAGGATCTTGACGTACTTGAGGATCGCCATCAGCCCGCCAACCTCACCGTCGTGGTCGTGCCCCAGATCGCCATGGACAGGAAGAGGTCGATGACGTTGATGGCCACGATGCTCGTGCGCACCGCGCGGCCCACGGCCACGCCCACGCCGGCGGGTCCGCCGGAGGCGTTGTAGCCGTGGTAGCAGTGCACCAGGATCACCACGACGGCGAAGATCAGCACCTTGCCGAAGGACCACAGCACGTCGCCGGGTGGCAGGAAGAGGAAGAAGTAGTGGTCGTAGGTGCCGGTGCTCTGGTCGAAGAACTGCGTGATCGTCAGCCGCGTCGCGAAGTACGACATGAACAGGCCCACGACGTAGAGCGGCACGATGGCGATGAGCCCGGCGACGATGCGGGTGGTCACCAGGAACGGCAGCGACGGGATCGCCATGACCTCGAGCGCGTCGACCTCCTCGGAGATCCGCATGGCTCCCAGCTGCGCGGTGAAGCCGCAGCCGACGGTGGCCGCCAGCGCGATCGCCGCCACCACGGGCGCGATCTCGCGGGTGTTGAAGTAGGCCGAGACGAAGCCCGACAGCGCGGCGGTGCCGATCTGGTTGAGCGCGGCGTAGCCCTGGAGGCCGACCTCGGTGCCGGTGAAGAAGCACATGGCGGTGATGACGCCGACGGTGCCGCCGATGACGGCCAGCGATCCGGAGCCGAGGGTCACCTCCGCGAGGATGCGGAGGATCTCCTTCTTGTAGCGCCGGATCGTGCGCGGGGTCCAGGCCAGTGCCTTGATGAAGAAGGCGAGCTCGGAGCCGAGGTTGTCGAGGGTCTTGAGCGGGCGCTCGTAGACCGATTTCACGGAGGCCATGGGCTATCCCGTCTTCGGGGGGACGAGCTGGAGGTAGATCGCGCTCATCACGAAGTTGACGAGGAACAGGAGCATGAAGGTGATGACGACCGACTCGTTGACGGCGTCGCCGACGCCCTTGGGGCCGCCACCGGCGTTCATGCCCTTGTAGCAGGCCACGATGGCGGCGATCAGCCCGAAGACCAGCGCCTTGATCATGCCCTGCCACAGGTCGGGCAGCTGGGCGAGCGCGGTGAAGCTCGCTAGGTAGGCCCCTGGTGTGCCGTCTTGGAGGACGACGTTGAAGACGTAGCCGCCGGCCACCCCGACCACGCTGACCAGGCCGTTGAGGAAGACCGCGACGAGCATGCACGCCAGCACCCGGGGGACGACCAGGCGCTGGATGGGGTCGATGCCCAGCACCATCATCGCGTCGAGCTCCTCGCGAATCTTGCGGGCGCCCAGGTCGGCCGCGATGGCCGACCCGCCGGCCCCGGCGATGAGCAGCGAGGTGGCGATGGGCCCGGCCTCCCGCACCACCGCCAGGACGGCCGCGGAGCCGGTGAACGACTGCGCACCGAACTGCTTGATCAGGCCGCCCACCTGCAGCGCGATGACCGCGCCGAAGGGGATGGCCACGAGCGCCGTCGGGATGATGGTGACCGAGGCGATGAACCACGCCTGCTGCAGGAACTCGCGCAGCTGGAAGGGACGTCGGAAGAGCCCGCGCCCGACGTCGAGACCGAAGGCGAAGAGCTTGCCCGCGGTGCCGATCGGGGCGAGGACCCGGGTGGCGGTGCCAGATGCCACCTCAGACCCCGGTGACCATGGACATGTTGTCCTCGAAGGAGCCGGGGGGCGGGGTGATGCCGTTCTCCCGGCACCAGGCGCCCGGCTCGCGCTGGGAGCGCCGGGCGATGCCGTTGGAGGGCTCGAGCTGCATGGGGATCGGCGGGATCGGCGGGAGCTCCTGGTCGGCCTCGGCGGCGAGCTCGTCGGCGTCCTTCTCTTCCGACATGCCGATCGGGCCGACCCGCTGGGCGTTGAGGAACTGGCGCACGACCGGCTCGTCGGAGCTCAGCAGCATCTCGCGGGGCCCGAACATCGCCAGGTGCTTGTGGTAGAGCAGGCCGATGTTGTCGGGCACCGTGCGGGCGGTGTTGATGTCGTGGGTGACGATGAGGAAGGTCGCGTCGATCTGGGCGTTGAGGTCGACGATGAGCTGGTTGAGGAACGCGGTGCGCACGGGGTCGAGGCCGGAGTCGGGCTCGTCGAAGAGCACGATCTCGGGGTCGAGGACCAGGCCGCGCGCGATGCCCGCGCGCTTGCGCATGCCGCCGGAGATCTCACCGGGCAGCTTGTCCTCGGTGCCGATGAGGCCGACGAGGTCCATCTTCTCCATGACGATCGCGCGGATCTCCGACTCCGACTTCTTGGTGTGCTCGCGCAGCGGGAAGGCGATGTTGTCGTAAAGGTTCATCGAGCCGAACATCGCGCCGTCCTGGAACAGCACGCCGAAGAGCTTGCGGATCTCGTAGAGCTCGCGCTCAGAGCACGAGGCGATGTCGGTGCCCTCGATGATGATCGAGCCCCGGTCGGGCTTGAGCAGCCCGATCAGGGTCTTGAGGAAGACCGACTTGCCGGTGCCGGAGGGGCCCAGCATGACGCAGATCTCCCCGGCCGGGATGGTGAGCGTGACGTCGCCCCAGATGAGCTGCTTGCCGAACGACTTCGTGAGCTCGTTGACCTTGATCTCCACGCCCATGACGTGCATCTCCCCTCGACCGTCCGACCGCTGCCTCCGCGTGACGCGCGTCCCAATCCGCGCAGCACACTGATGAGTAACAACGGGGTTACCGCGGTGAGGTTACGCAATATTGTCACCTCCGTCACGGCGAACCCAGGAACCGAGACCGACCCGAGACCCGGTGCACGACCGTGCACCCGACCGGTCGGCACACCGGACCGGGCCCGCCTCGCGCGAGGGCGCCGGGCGCGACGGCGGAGACGTCGCGGAACGACGCTGGGGGCGACCCCGCGCACGTCGTGCGCGGAGCCGCCCCCAGCGGGTGCAGCGGTGCCGGCCGGGGCCGGCGGTGGCGTGACCGCAGGGGTCACGCCGAGGTCACTTCAGGGAGACGGTGGCCCCGGCGCCCTCGAGGGCCTCCTTGGCCTTGTCGGCGGTGGCCTTGTCGACCTTCTCGACGACGGCCTTCGGCGCGGCCTCGACCAGCTCCTTGGCCTCCTTCAGGCCGAGCGAGGTGAGGGCGCGCACCTCCTTGATGACGTTGATCTTCTTGTCGCCGGCAGCCTCGAGGATGACGTCGAACTCGTCCTGGGCCTCCTCGGCCGCACCGCCGGCGGCGCCGCCGGCAGCGGGGGCGGCGGCCACGGCGACCGGGGCCGCAGCGGTGACGCCGAAGGTGTCCTCGAACTGCTTCACGAACTCGGAGAGCTCGATGAGGGTCATCTCCTTGAACGCGTCGAGGAGCTCGTCGGTGGTGAGCTTCGCCATGGTGGCGGTTCCTTCCATTCGGTGGCTCGACGCTCGCGCGCCGGGCCGGGTTTCAGGTGGTGGGTAGCCGGAGCCGGATCCTGGACGGATCAGGCCTCGGTGGCGTCGCCCTCGTCAGAGGCGTCCGCGGCAGCGGGCGCCTCGTCGGCGGGGGCATCGGCGTCGGCCGGAGCCTCGGCCGGGGCCTCCTCGGCGGCGGCCGGCGTGCCGGCACCACCTGCGAGGATCGAGGGGTCCTGCTCGGCCTTCGCCTGGAGCGCACCCGCGACGCGGGCGGCCTGGGCGAGGGGGGCGTTGAGCAGGTAGACGGCCTGGCTGAGGCTGGCCAGCATGGCGCCGGCCATCTTGCCCAGGAGCACCTCGCGCGACTCGAGATCGGCCAGCTTGGCGATCTCGGCGGCGTCGAGGGGCTGTCCGTCGAGGACACCGCCCTTGATGATCAGGGCGGGGTTGGCCTTGGCGAAGTCACGCAGACCCTTGGCCGCCTCGACGACGTCGCCCTGGATGAAGGCGATCGCGGTCGGGCCGGCGAGCAGGTCGTCGAAGCCGGAGATGCCCACCTCGTTGGCGGCGATCTTGGCCAGCGTGTTCTTGACCACGGCGTAGTTGGCGTTCTCGCCGAGGGAGCGCCGCAGTTCCTGCAGCTGCTTCACGGTGAGACCGCGGTAGTCGGTCAGCACGGCGCCCGCGGCGTCGTTGAACGACTCCACGATCTCCGCGACAGCCGCCTGCCTGTCAGCTCGCGACATGGGTCTCCTTCCGATCTGGGAGACCACCGCCCGATCCCCGGAAAAGACGAACGCCCCGAGCGCAGGCTCAGGGCGGGGATCGTTGCGATCAGCTGCTCTGCATCCTGCGCGGGTCGTCCGCTCTCGCGGAGCCTTCGATCGTGCTGCTGGTGCGACACGACAACCGGCGGTCTCTGGTTACAAGGCAGAACACTACGCCGCGCGGCGGGGCGCACCCAAATCGCGGGCGGCCCGCTGCTGCGCCGGCACCGCACCCCTCCCGACGCCGGCACCGGCCCCCCTCCCGCCACGGACCGCGCGTGCCCGCGGCCCGCGACGCTGGCAGGATCGGGGCATGACCCAGCGAGCCCCGCTCAGCACCCTGTCCGCCGACGACCTCGCGGCCTACCGCTCGGCACGCGCCGACGACTACGCCGCCCTCCAGGCCCGCGGCCTGAAGCTGGACCTGACCCGCGGCAAGCCGTCGAGCGAGCAGCTCGACCTCTCCGACCGGCTGCTCTCGCTGCCGACGACCACCACGGACCGGGCCGGCACCGACGTGCGCAACTACGGCGGTCTCGAGGGCCTCCTGGAGCTGCGTGAGATCTTCGCCGACCTCCTCGGCGTCGAGACCGCCCAGGTGCTGTGCCAGGGCAACTCCAGCCTGACCCTGATGCACCAGGTCGTCACCGACCTCCTGCTGTGGGGGGCGCCGGGCGTCGACCGCCCCTGGAAGGACGAGGAGGTCGTGAAGTTCGTCTGCCCGGTGCCCGGCTACGACCGCCACTTCTCCATGCTGGCCGACTTCGGCATCGAGATGGTGACGGTGCCGATGCACGAGGACGGCCCCGACGTCGACGCCGTCGCCGCCCTGGTCGCCGACGACCCGAGCGTCAAGGGGCTGTGGATCGTGCCCACCTACGCCAACCCCTCGGGCTCGGTGTGCTCCCAGGAGGTCGCGGCGCGACTCATGGCGATGCCGACCGCCGCGCCCGACTTCCGCGTCTTCTGGGACAACGCCTACGCGGTGCACCACCTCACCGACGCCGAGGTCAAGAGCGCCGACGCCTTCAGCCTCGCCGCCGCCTCCGGCCACCCCGACCGCCCGATCATGTTCGCCTCGACCTCCAAGATCACCTACGCCGGCGCCGGTGTCGCCGTCGTGGCGCTCTCGGAGGCCAACAAGGCGTGGTTCCTGCGCCACCTCGGCATGGCCTCCATCGGCCCCGACAAGGTCAACCAGCTGCGCCACGCCGAGTTCTTCGGCGACGCCGACGGGGTGCGCGCGCACATGCGCAAGCACCGCGAGATCATCGCGCCGAAGTTCGCCGCCGTCGACGCGGCCCTCACCGCCGAGCTCGAGGGCCTCGACGTCGCGGAGTGGACCCGTCCCACCGGCGGCTACTTCGTCAACCTCGACGTGCTCGACGGCACCGCGTCGCGGGTGGTGGAGCTGGCGAAGGCGGCCGGCATCGCCCTGACCCCGGCAGGGGCGTCCTTCCCCCACGGCCGGGACCCCCGCGACCGCAACATCCGCCTGGCCCCCACCTTCCCCTCGCTGGGCGAGGTCGGGACCGCGATGGCCGGCGTCGCCACCTGCGTGGCGCTCGCGGCCGCCGAGTCGCTCAGCGGCTGAGCCGGCGCCCCCGGCGTACGACGAAGGCCCGGTGCCCCCTCGCGGGGGCGCCGGGCCTTCGTCGTCAGGCCGGTCACGCGCCAGCGGCGCGCGGGACCGCAGCGCTCAGGCCGTGGCCTCGTCGTCGGAGGCGACGTTCTTCACGCGGTTCGGGTCGACCTGGACACCGGGGCCCATGGTCGTCGAGACGGTGACCTTCTTGATGTAGCGGCCCTTGGAGCTGGCGGGCTTGAGCCGCAGCACCTCCTCGAGCGCCGAGGCGTAGTTCTCGGCCAGCTGGGTCTCGGAGAACGAGGCCTTGCCGATGATGAAGTGCAGGTTGGCGTGACGGTCCACGCGGAACTCGATCTTGCCGCCCTTGATGTCGGTGACGGCCTTGGCCACGTCGGGGGTGACGGTGCCGGTCTTCGGGTTCGGCATGAGGCCGCGGGGGCCGAGCACGCGGCCGAGACGGCCGACCTTGCCCATCATGTCGGGGGTCGCCACGACGGCGTCGAAGTCGAGCCAACCGCCGGAGACCTTCTCGATGAGGTCGTCGCCGCCGACGACGTCGGCGCCGGCCTCACGGGCGGCCTCGGCCTTGTCGCCGTTCGCGAAGACGAGGACGCGGGCGGTCTTGCCGGTGCCGTGGGGCAGGTTGACCGTGCCGCGGACCATCTGGTCGGCCTTGCGGGGGTCGACGCCGAGGCGCATCACGACGTCGACGGTCTCGTCGAACTTCTTCTTGCTGGTGGTCTTGGCGATCTTGATCGCGGCCAGCGGGGCGTGGATCTCGTCCTTGTCGAACGACTCGGCCGCCGCGCGGTAGGTCTTGCTGCGCTGCATGTCTGGGTCTCTTTTCGTCGAATGCCAGGTGTGGTCAGGTGGGCCAGCGCGGCCCTGCCACGTGGTGCGTGGAGGTGGTGCGTCAGTCGGTGGTGATGCCCATGGAGCGGGCGGTGCCCTCGACGATCTTGATCGCGGCGTCGATGTCGTTCGCGTTCAGGTCGGGGAGCTTGGTCGTGGCGATCTCGCGCACCTGGTCCTTGGTCAGCTTGCCGACCTTCTCCTTGTGCGGGACGCCCGAGCCCTTCTTGAGGCCGGCGGCCTTCTTGATCAGCTCGGCGGCCGGAGGGGTCTTCGTGATGAAGGTGAAGGACCGGTCCTCGTAGATGGTGATCTCGACCGGGATCACGTTGCCGCGCATGGCTTCGGTCTGGGCGTTGTAGGCCTTGCAGAAGTCCATGATGTTGACACCGTGCGGACCGAGGGCGGTACCGACCGGCGGGGCCGGCGTCGCGGCGCCGGCCTGGAGCTGCACCTTGACCAGTGCGGCGATCTTCTTCTTCGGAGGCATCTCTACTTCTCTCTTCCGTGGTCATGACGGGGGCGGTCCCCCTGCCACATGTGCGTGGTGCTGGCCGCCTCGGGGGCGGCCGGGCCTCAGACCTTCTGGATCTGGCTGAAGCTCAGCTCGACCGGGGTCTCCCGGCCGAAGATCTCGACGAGGGCCTTGACCCTCTGCGACTCACCGTTGATCTCGGTGATCGTGGCGTGGAGCGTGGCGAACGGACCGTCGACCACCATGACGGAGTCGGACACGTCGAAGTCGGCGACCTCGACGGGCTTCTTCGCGGTGGTGGCGCTGCCGGGGGTCGAGGTGCCGGTCGCGACGGCCTCGGCCTCGGCGCGGGCCACGACGGCGGGGGCGAGCATGTCCTCGACCTCGCTCATGGTCAGCGGCACGGGCTGGTGGCTGTTGCCGACGAAGCCGGTGACCGACGGCGTGTGGCGCACGGCCGACCACGACTCGTCGGTGAGGTCCATGCGCACGAGGACGTAGCCCGGCAGGACGGTGCGTCGCACCATCTTGCGCTGGCCGTTCTTGATCTCCGCGACCTCCTCGGTGGGGACCACGATCTCGTGGATGTAGTCCTCCATGTTGAGGGAGATGATGCGGTTCTCGAGGTTGGACTTCACCCGGTTCTCCATGCCGGAGTAGGTGTGCACGACGAACCAGTCGCCGGGCTTGGCCCACAGCTCGCGGCGGAAGCGCTCGAGCGGGTCGTCCTCGTCGGGCTCGTCACCGTCGGACCCGCCGTCGGCCTCATCGGCTGCGTCGGCCTCGGCGTCGTCACCGGGGAGGCCCTCGGAGTCGCTGGTGTCCTCGACCACGTCCACGGGCTCGGTCGCCTGGAGGGGCAGACCCAGCTCGTCGACGGCGCCGGGCGCCTCGTCGGGGTTGCCCGACGTCTCGAGGGCCGCGTCGGTCTCCTCGGTCTCGATCGAGTCGTGCTGCTCCGTCACAAGTGCTCCATCAGGTCTGTGTCTCGTCGTCGGCACGGCGTCGGCCGGTGCCGGGTGCCCGCCCCGGGGGGCCGGCGGTGGGTGCGCGTCGCTACTGCGCGGCGTTGCCGGTGAAGACGGCGAACGCCAGGCGGCCCAGGCCGAGGTCGAGGGCCGACACGAGCGCCATCATCACGAGGACGAACACCATCACCACGAAGAAGTAGGTGACCAGCTGCTCCTGGGTCGGGTAGACGACCTTGCGGAGCTCGGCGACGACCTGGCGGTAGAACGTCGGCAGGCTCGTGCGCTTCGCGGTGCTGCTGTCGCCCGGGTCGCGGACCGCCTTGCTGTCCGACACGACCGTCACCTCTCCTCGTTGAGTCCGACCGGTCGGGTCCGACCGGTTGTCCTGCAGGGCACGAGGGACTTGAACCCCCAACCTTCGGTTTTGGAGACCGATGCTCTGCCAGTTGAGCTAGTGCCCTCCGGCGGACCGCGGGCATGCCGAAGCATGTGGACAGACCGCCAGTCGAGAACTCTACGCACTGCACCCGGCAGGCGCCAAAAACCGGTCCGGGCGCCCTGGGCGACCAGCCCTACGATGGCCGGCGTGCGCGACCTCCAGGCCCTGCCCAAGGCCCACCTCCACCTGCACTTCACGGGGTCGATGCGCCACGCCACGCTCCTGGAGCTGGCCGAGCGCGACGGCATCGCACTGCCCGACTCCCTGGTGGAGGACTGGCCGCCCCGGCTGAGCGCCGCCGACGAGAAGGGGTGGTTCCGCTTCCAGCGGCTCTACGACGTCGCGCGCTCGGTGCTGCGCACCGAGGCCGACGTGCGCCGGCTCGTGCGCGAGGCCGCGGAGGACGACGTGCGCGACGGCGGCCGGTGGCTGGAGATCCAGGTCGACCCGAGCGGCTACGGCGCCCGCTTCGGCGGCATCACCGCCTTCACCGACCTGGTGCTCGACGCCGTGGCGGAGGCCTCGCGCGCCACGGGCCTGGGCATCGGCGTGGTCGTCGCCGCCAACCGCACCCGCCACCCGCTCGACGCCCGCACCCTGGCCCGGCTCGCCGCGCAGTACGCCGGGCGGGGCGTGGTCGGCTTCGGGCTCTCCAACGACGAGCGCCGCGGGGTGACCGAGGACTTCGGCCCGGCCTTCGCCATCGCCCGCCGCGCCGGCCTCCTGCTCGCCCCCCACGGTGGGGAGCTGCTGGGGCCGGCCTCGGTGCGCCGCTGCCTCGACGCCCTGGGGGCCGACCGCCTGGGCCACGGCGTGCGCTCGGCCGAGGACCCGCGCCTGCTCGACGAGCTGGTCGCGGCCGGTGTGGCGCTGGAGGTCTGCCCGGTCTCCAACGTCGCCCTGGGCGTCTACAGCGACCTCACCTCGGTGCCGCTGCCCACCCTGCTGGCCGCCGGTGCCCAGGTCGCCCTCGGCGCCGACGACCCGCTCCTCTTCGGCTCGCGCCTGGCCGGGCAGTACGCCACGATGCGCGCCGCCCACGACCTCGACGACGCGCAGCTGGCCGACCTGGCCCGGATGTCGCTGCGGGCCTCCCGGGCTCCCGACGACCTGCGCGAGCGCGCGCTCGCCGAGGTCGACGACTGGCTGCGGGCCCCTGCGCCCTAGGCTCCCGCGCCCGGCACCCGGTCGGCTGCTCCCGGCCACCCGGTCCCGATCGCCGCGGCGGCCCCCGCGAACGCGCCCCGGGTGGGAGGATCGCCCCGTGAGCGACCCCGACGAGACGATGCCCCCCACGCACCAGCCCTACGGCGGCGCCGGACGGTCAGGCGACGCTCCGGCGTCCGGGCAGGGCCAGCCGCCCGAGCCGCAGGCCCCCTACGGGTCCTCCTCCCAGCAGGGTCCCTACGGACAGCCGCCCGCGACCCAGCCCTACGGACAGCAGCCCTACGGCCAGCCGTACGCCCAGCCCTACGGACAGCAGCCCTGGGCCGGCCAGCCCTACGGGTACGCGGCCCCGACGACCACCCACCCGCAGGCCAACACCGCCCTCGTGCTCGGCATCGTGGCGATCGGCGGCATGTTCGTGTGCGGCCTGCCCGTGCTGGTGTCGCCCTTCGCGTGGTACGTCGGGGCGAGGGCCAAGCGGGAGATCGAGGCCGAGCCGGGCCGCTGGAGCGGGCGCAGCGAGGCCAACACCGGCATGGTCCTGGGCATCGTCGGCACCGCGCTGCTCGCGCTGGGCGTGCTCGCGGCGGTGCTGCTGGTCACGCTCGCGGTCGCCGGCTCCTCGGTCTGAGGACCCGGTCCGGGGTCACAGCGAGCAGCCCACCAGCACCGGCTCGTTGACCAGGCGTACGCCGAAGCGCGCCTCGACGCCGTCGCGGACCTCGCGGGCCAGCGCCAGGACGTCGGCCGCCCGCGCCGCACCGCGGTTGGTGACGGCGAGCGTGTGACGCGTCGACAGCGTCGCGGGGCCCGAGCCGTGGCCCTTGCCGAAGCCGGCGTGCTCGATCAGCCAGGCCGCCGACGTCTTGACGCGGCCGTCGGGCTGCGGCCAGGCCGGGGCGCCCTCGGGGAGGTCGCCGGGGGCCACGACGGGGTTGGTGAAGAACGAGCCCGCGCTCCACGTGTCGTGGTCGGCGGCGTCGAGCACCATGGCCTTGCCGCGGCGCAGTCCGAGCACGGCCGCGCGCACGTCGGCGAGCGGGGCGCGCTGGCCGACCTCCACGCCGAGGGCGCGCGCCAGCTCGGCGTACCGGACCGGCTCGCCGAGGGTGCCGACGCGCAGCTGGAAGGTCACGCTGAGCACGACGAAGCGCGCGGGCTCGGCCTTGAAGCGGGAGTGGCGGTAGCCGAAGCCGCACTCGGCGTTGGCCAGCGTGAGGAACCGGGCGCCCACCCGGTCCCAGACGCGCACCGAGGCGATGGTGGAGGCGACCTCCTGGCCGTAGGCTCCGACGTTCTGGATCGGGGTGGCGCCGACCGCGCCGGGGATGCCGGCGAGGGCCTCGATGCCCGCCCACCCGGCCTCGACGGCACGGGCGACGAGGGCGTCCCAGCCCTCCCCCGCGGCGACCTCGACCATGACCCCGCCGCAGGCGGCGGCCTCCTCGGGGTCGACGTCGGGCCGCACCCCACGGGTGGCGACGGCGACGACCGTGCCCGCGAAGCCCTCGTCGGCGACGACCAGGTTGCTCCCGCCGCCGAGCACCAGCACGGGGGTCCCCTCCGCGTCGGCCTCGCGCACGGCGGCGAGGAGCTCCTCCTCGGTGGTCGCGGTGACGAAGCGCTGCGCCGGACCCCCGACGCGCAGGGTGGTGTGGTCGGCCAGCCGCTCGCTCATGCGCGCACGACGGCACGGGGCATGCCGAGCACCTTCGTGCCCCCGCAGGTGACCTCGAGGGCGAGGGTGGCCAGACCGTCGGCGACCTCCTTGACGCTCGCGCCCACCACGACCTCGACCCCGTCCTCGTCGTCGGGCACGACGACCGGCTGGGTGAACTTGCAGCCCAGCTCGACCACCTCGGCGCCGTCGGTCCAGTCGGCCACCGCCCGCGCGGCGAGGGCCATCGTGAACATGCCGTGCGCGATGACCCCCGGCAGACCCACCGACGTCGCGACGCGCTCGGACCAGTGGATCGGGTTGAAGTCGCCGCTGGCGCCGGCGTAGCGGACCAGGTCGGCACGGGTCACGGAGAAGGTGCGCGGCTCCAGCACGGCGCCCTTCACCAGGGCACCCGCCCCCGGCACCGCGCTCACGCCTCGCCCCGGTGGACGAGGGTGGCGGTGGCGGTGCAGACGAGCGCACCGTCGGCGTCGGAGATGTCGCTGCTGGTGCCGATGATGTCGTTGCCGCCGATCTGGCGCAGCGTCGCCACGGTCAGCTTCGCGGTGAGCACGTCGCCGGCGACCACCGGGCGGGCGTAGGTGAAGCGCTGCTCGCCGTGGACGATGCGGCGCAGCTCGACCTGCTCGGCCTCGAGGAAGTCGTTCATGGCGTCGAAGGCGAGCACGATCGGGAACGTCGCGGGGGCCGGGCCACCCTCCCAGGAGCCGCCCGAGGCCTCCGCGAACGCCCGGAGGCGCTCCTCCGAGACCGGGTAGGGCCGTGTGGGCGGGTAGGCACGACCGACGAGCGAGGAGTCGACTGGCATGCTCCCCAACCTAGTCGCAGCCGACGGCCGGGACGACGCGGCGTGGCCCTGGAGGACGGCCCGTGGAAAGCAGACGACCCGCCCGGTGGGACCGGGCGGGTCGTGGAGCGTCGGGGACGCGGCGTCAGCGGGTCTCGCGGTGAGCCTGGTGCTGACGGCAGCGGGGGCAGAACTTCGCCAGCTCGAGCCGGTCGGGGTCGTTGCGGCGGTTCTTCTTGGTGATGTAGTTGCGCTCCTTGCACTCGACGCAGGCGAGCGTGATCTTGGGGCGAACGTCGGAGCTCTTGCTGGCCACGGGAAGTCCTTGCGGGTCGTCGATGGGTGCGGAGATTGGTAGCGGGAGCGGGACTCGAACCCGCGACACCACGATTATGAGTCGTGTGCTCTAACCACCTGAGCTACCCCGCCACACGGGCAGGAGTGCGCCCCCCAGAGTAGCCCGGGGGGCGTCACGCCTGTGCCAGAGCCCCTTTACGGAATCGAACCGTAGACCTTCTCCTTACCATGGAGACGCTCTGCCGACTGAGCTAAAGGGGCAACGACCGAGAACCATACACACGCCGGGCGGGATCGAAAAATCGGCCCGCAGCGACGCTCAGGACACGGCCCCGGGAGCCGCTCCGGGCCCCCTCACGGAGGCGAACGGGCGGGCCTGCTCGAGCTCCAGCGACAGCTCGAGCAGCAGGGCCTCGCGCCCCGCGCCGGCGGACAGCACGACCCCCTGCGGGAGCCCCGAGGAGGTGGTCGCCAGGGGCAGCGACACCGACGGGTCGCCGGTGACGTTCTGCACCGGGGTGAAGGCCACCCAGGCCAGCAGCCGCTCCACGATCGTGGCGTGGTCGAGGGTCGGTGACAGGTGGCCCAGGAGCGGCGTCTCGTGGGCCACGGTGGGGGTCAGCAGGACGTCGTGACGGGCGAAGAAGGCCGCGGAGCGGTCGGGGGCCCGGCGCATCCGCAGCAGTGCCGCGGGCAGGTGGTGCACGTGGCGCCGCAGGTGTCGGTCGAGCCCGCGGGTGAGGTGGTCGAGCCGCTCGGGGTGCCAGTCGCGGCGGTGGACCAGGCGGCCGGTGCGGACCACGGCGGAGGCGAGGAAGGCCCAGTAGAGCAGGAAGTCGTCGGGGAGGGACGCGTCAGCGGGCACCTCGGCGACCTCCTCGACGTGGTGGCCGAGGTCCTCGAGGAGCGCGCCCACGCCCCGGGTCAGCGCCGCGACCTCGGGGCTGGCGCCGTGGCGCAGGCCGGTGGTGTTCAACGCCACGCGCAGCCGGGCACGACCGGGGCGGGTGATGTCGCCCACGGGCGGGAGGTGGAGCGCGCGGTAGACCCGCTCGGCCTCGCGGAGGAAGGCGGCGGTGTCGCGCACCGAGCGCGTCAGCACCCCGTCGCTGACGATGCGCACGGGCATGTCGCGGTGCACGCGGTCCTGGGCCAGCCGGTCGCGCGTGGGCTTGAGGCCGACCAGGCCGTTGACCGAGGCGGGGATGCGGATGGAGCCGCCTCCGTCGTTGGCGTGGGCCAGCGGCACCGCCCCTGCGGCCACGAGCGCGGCGGCGCCGGCCGACGAGGCCCCGGCCGGGTGGTCGGTGGACCAGGGGCTGCGCACGGGCCCCAGGCGGGGGTGCTCGGCGACCGCGTTGAAGCCGAACTCCGAGAGCCGGGTCTTGCCCAGCACGACGAGCCCCGTCGCACGGACCATCCGGGCCACGTCGCCGTCGCGCCTCGCCACCGGCGCGGTGTAGGCGTCGGTGCCGTCGCCCGTGGGCATCCCCGCCGCCGCGACGTTGTCCTTGAGGTACGTCGGCACCCCGGCGAAGAAGCCCGGCCGGGGGTCGAGCGCCTCGGTGCGGGCCCGGTCGTGGGCGGCGTGGGCGACCGCGCCGAGGACCGGGTCGACCCGCTCCACCCGGGCGATGGCCGCATCGACGACCTCGCGCACCGAGACCTCGCCGCTGTGCAGCGCGGCGACCAGGCCGACGGCGTCGTGGTCGGCCAGGGCGTCGTCGGTGAAGGCGTGCACGCGCATGCCGGGACGCTACTGCGTGACCTCGCCCCTGCGGTGGCAACCGAGCAGGTGGGGGTCGAAGACGCCGACGGCCTCCATGAGGGCGAACATCGTGGTCGGCCCGACGAAGGCGTAGCCGTGCCGCTTCAGGGCCTTCGACAGCGCCGTGGACTCCGGCGAGGTGGTCTGCTGCTCCCCGGTGTGGTGCGGGGCCGGAGGAGCCTGCGGAGCGTGCTCGAGCACCAGCGCCTCCAGGCCACCGGAGGAGCGCAGCGCGACCGTCGCCGCGGCGTTGGTGAGCGCGGCCTCGATCTTGCGGCGGTTGCGCACGATGCGGGCGTCGGCCATCAGCCGCTCGGTGTCGGCGGCGTCGAGGGCGGCCACCCGCTCGGCGTCGAAGCCGAGGAACGCCTCGCGGAAGGCCGGGCGCTTGGCCAGGATCGTCGACCACGACAGACCCGACTGGAAGGCCTCCAGCGTGAGCCGCTCGAAGTACGCCGACTCCCCGGACACCGGCCGACCCCACTCCTGGTCGTGGTAGTCGCGCATCGTGCCGGGCGCACCCGCCCACGGGCACCGTGCCACGCCGTCCTCCCCCACGACGGGCCCCACCCCGGTGCCGCTCATCGGCGCTCGCGCAGCCGCACCCGCGGCAGGTCGGGGGCCGGGATCGGCGCCAGCGACTCACCGGGCACGACGCCGAAGGGACCGTCGACGGCGTGGTCGGGGGAGCCGTCGGCGCCCGCGCCGGCCTCGACCTGGGCCTGCCAGGCCGCGCGGTGGGCGACGACCTCGTCGTGGTCGCGGCCCACGAAGTTCCACCACATCACGATGGCCTCCCCGAAGGGCGGGCCGCCGAGCACCAGCAGGCGCGCCCCCTCGGCGCCGGCGTGCAGGGCCAGGACGCCCGCTCCCGGTGGCACGTAGGCGAGCTCGTGGGCCTCGACCGCCTCCCCCGCCGCGTGGACCGAGCCGGTGTCGACGAGCACCCCGTGCTCGAAGGAGGGGTCGACGTCGAGGTCGAGCCGGGCCCCGGGCTCCAGCAGCAGCTCGGCGCCCAGCAACGGGGTGTGGGTGGACACCGGGGAGGTCTCCCCCAGCAGCGACCCGAGGAACACCCGGGCCACCCAGCCGTCCCCGGTGCGCGGTGCGGGTGCGTGGTGGTCGAAGGCGGGGTCGACGAAGCGGGCGCCGTCGGGCAGGGCCACCCACAGCTGCGCGCCGTGGAGGGTGGTCGTGCCGGGGGGCGACACCTCGGAGTGGCTGATGCCCCGGCCGGCGGTCATGAGGTTGAGCTCCCCGGGGCGCACCATCGCGGCCGTGCCGAGGCTGTCGCGGTGCTGCACCTCGCCGGTGAACAGCCAGCTCACGGTCTGCAGGCCGGTGTGGGGGTGGGGTGCGACGACCATGCCGCCGGTGGAGGCGACGTCGTCGGGCCCGTAGTGGTCGAGGAAGCACCACGCGCCGATGAGGGAGCGCCCTCGCTGGGGCAGCGTGCGTCGCACCGTCATGCCGCGCGGGCCACCGAACGGCACCAGCCGCGGGGCGACGACCTCCACGGTCGTCGACCCCGCGGCGCAGGTGACCTCGTCGGGGCGCTCCTCGAGGTTGCTCACCGCTGCTCCGTCCTGGGCCGGGGCCGGTCAGGAGAGCTGGTCGGGCTCGACCCAGTGCTTGCCCTCGTCGTCGGCGTCAACGCTGGGGTCGAAGAGCACCCCGGCGTTGCTGTTGATCTCGTCGCCGGCGACCGCGTCGGTGGGCCGCAGCGTGACGATCACGGACTTGAAGGCCGGCTGGTTGCTGCCGAGCGCCTTGGACTCCAGCGGGACCAGGGGGTTGGTCTCGGGATAGTAGGCCGCCGCGCAGCCGCGGGGCTGCTCGTAGGAGACGACCCGGAAGGCCGGGGCCTCGCGCCGCGAGCCGTCCTCCCACTCGCTGCACAGGTCGACCATCTGGCCGTCGACCAGGCCCAGCTCGGTGATGTCCTCGGGGTTGACGAACACCACGCGGCGACCGTTCTTCACCCCGCGGTAGCGGTCGTCGAGACCGTAGATCGTGGTGTTGAACTGGTCGTGCGAGCGCATGGTCTGCAGGACCAGCCGGCCCTGCGGCACCTCGAGGATCTCGGTGGGGATCGCGGTGAAGACGGCCTTGTCGACCTTCGTGGGGAAGGTGCGGGAGTCGCGCGGCGGGTGCGGCAGGACGAACCCGCCGGGCTGGGCGACCTTCTCGTCGTAGGACTCGCACCCGGGCACGACGCGCGCGATGCGGTGGCGGATCTCGCTGTAGTCGGAGCGGAACGCGTCCCAGGGGAGGTCGTGGCGCTCGCCGATGGTGGCCTGGGCCATCGAGCAGATGATGTCGACCTCGCTGCGCAGGTGCTCCGAGGCCGGCTTGAGCGGGCCCTTGGAGGCGTGCACGGCCGACATCGAGTCCTCGACGGTGATGCGCTGCTCGCGGCCGCCGGTGTGGTCCTTCTCGCTGCGGCCCAGCACGGGGAGGATGAGGGCCTCGGTGCCGTGCACGACGTGCGAGCGGTTGAGCTTGGTCGAGACGTGCACGGTCAGGTCGGCGTTGCGCATGGCCGCCTCCGTGACCGTGGTGTCCGACATCGCCGAGACGAAGTTGCCGCCCATGCCGAAGAAGACCTTGATCTTGCGGTCGCGCAGCTCGCACACGGCGGCCACCGCGTCGACGCCGTGCTCGCGCGGCGGGTCGAAGCCGAACTCCGCCTGGAGGGCGTCGAGGAAGTGCGCCGGCGGGCGCTCCCAGATGCCCATCGTGCGGTCGCCCTGCACGTTGGAGTGCCCGCGCACCGGGCACAGACCCGCACCGGGCTTGCCGATGTTGCCCTGCAGGAAGGCGAGGTTGGAGATCTCCTTGACCGTGGCCACGCCGTTGCGGTGCTGGGTGATGCCCATGGCCCAGCAGATCGTGGTGGCGTCGGACTCGGCGAACATCCGCGCGGCCGCCTCGATCTGCTCACGGCTCAGGCCGGTGGCGCGCAGGACGAGGTCCCAGTCGAGCGCGCGGGCGGTCTCGGCCCAGGCCTCGAAGCCGGTGGTGTGGCGCTCGATGAAGTCGTGGTCGAGGGCGTCCCACTCCAGGAGCAGCGAGCCGATGGCCTGGAAGAGCGCCTGGTCGCCGTTGATCTTGACCGGCAGGTGCATGTCGGCGATCTCGGTGCCGTTGAGCGCCATGCCCTTGGGCGTCTGGGGGTTCTTGAACCGCACCAGGCCGGCCTCGCGCAGCGGGTTGATCGCGAGGATCTTCGCGCCGTTCTTCTTGGCGATCTCCAGCGCGCTGAGCATGCGCGGGTGGTTCGTGCCGGGGTTCTGGCCGGCGATCACGATGAGCTTCGCGACGTGGATGTCCTCCAGGCTGACCGAGCCCTTGCCGATGCCGATCACCTCGGCCAGGCCGACCGAGGTCGACTCGTGGCACATGTTGGAGCAGTCGGGGAGGTTGTTGGTGCCGAAGGCGCGCACGAAGAGCTGGTAGGCGAACGCCGCCTCGTTGGAGGTCTTGCCCGAGGTGTAGAACACCGCCTCGTCGGGGCTGTCGAGGCCCTTGAGGTGGCCGCCGATGAGGGCGAAGGCGTCGTCCCAGCTGATCGGCTCGTAGTGGGTGCCGCCGGCCCGCACGACCATCGGCTCGGTGAGGCGACCCTGCTGGCCCAGCCAGTAGTCGGTGCGCTCGCGCAGCTCGGCCAGGGGGTGGGCGGCGAAGAACTCCCGGCCGATGGTGCGCTTGGTGGCCTCCTCGGTGACCGCCTTGGCGCCGTTCTCGCAGAACTCGGCGGTGTGGCGGTGCGACGGGTCGGGGTCGGGCCACGCGCAGCCCTGGCAGTCGAAGCCGTCGGCCTGGTTGAGCTTGAGGAGCGTCTGCGCGGTGCGCACGACACCCATCTGCTCGATGGAGCGCTTCATGGAGACCGCGACCGCGGTCTTCCCGGCAGCGGCGTGGGCGGTGCCGCCGACCTCGAGGTCGGATTCGTCGATGTCGTGGCGGGGGGCGGTGCGGCTCATGGGCACCATCATGCTCCGGCGCACCAGCGCCACCACACCTGCCCGGGTGGCAGACCTGGCTCGCGCCCGCACCGCGCCGCTAGATTGCGGGCCCCGAGGTGTGCGAGCACCCACCGAGCCCCACCCAGGAGAGACCATGTCGTCCTACGACCCGCCGAACCCCCCGAACCCGCAGGACCCCTACGGCCAGCAGGGCGCCGGCCAGCCCGGCTACGGCGCACCGCAGTACGGGGCTCCCCAGTACGGCGCTCCGCAGTACGGCGGCCAGCCGGGCGGCGCGGTGCCCGCGGGTCTGCTCGAGCGCTTCCTGGCCCGGCTCATCGACGGCGTGCTGCTGCTCGTCGTCAGCTTCATCATCGGCCTGGTCTTCGGCGGCAACGTGGTCGCCACCGACGGCACCGACGAGCAGAGCTACGCCGCCGCCGCGGCTGCGATCCTGCTGGGTGTCGTGATCAACCTCGCCTACTACGGCTTCCTGGAGTCCTCCCGCGGCGCCACGCTGGGCAAGCAGCTGCTCAAGCTGCGCGTGGTCGCCCCCGAGGGCGGCAACCCGACCCTCGCCACCGCGGTGAAGCGCAACATCTTCCTCGCCTTCGGCCTGGCCGCGCTGGTCCCGTTCCTCGGGATCATCGGCAACCTCGCATCCCTCGTGGCCGTCATCGTCATCGCCGTGCAGATCAACGGCGACAAGGCCCAGCGCCAGGGCTGGCACGACAAGTTCGCCGGCGGCACCCACGTGGTCAAGGTCGGCTGACCCGACAGCACCCGGCAGCACCCAGCAGCACCCAGCAGCACCGCCTCGGGGCGGGTCAGGCCGACAGCCTGGCCCGCCCCGACACGCGTGCGTGCACGGTGAGCATCGCGTCGACCGCCTGCGGCCAGGTGAAGAGCTCGGCGCGGGCCCGGGCGCCCGCCCGGCGCGCACCCTCCGGCCGGGCCGCGAGCTCCAGCACCGCGTCGGCCAGGGAGGCGGCGTCGGGCGCACCCCAGGCGCCCGAGGCGGCGTCGACCAGCTCGCGGGCGCCACCGCGGTCGGCGGTGACGACCGGGGTGCCGCAGGCCAGGGCCTCGAGCACGGCCAGCCCGAAGGTCTCCCCCGGGCACACCGACAGGGCGACGTCGGCCGCGGCCAGCCGACCGGCGACCTCGGCGCGACCGGCGACGTAGCCGTGCAGGCGCACCGGCGCGGCGCCCGCCAGCGCCTCCAGCTCGTCGCGGTGCGGGCCCTCGCCGTAGACGTCGAGACGCACGGGCACCCCGCGACGGTGGAGCTCCACGGCGGTGGCGACGGCCAGGTGCGGCGACTTCTCCCGCGAGAGCCGGCCGACGTGCACCAGGCGCAGCTCCGGCCCCGCCGTCGGGCGCGACGGGTCGGGGCGGAAGGTCGCGAGGTCGACCCCGAGCGGCACCTGCGCGACAGGGCAGCCGGCGGCCGCGGCGACCTGCGCGAACTCGCGGCGCGCGTAGTCGGAGGTCACCACGAGGGTGTCGACACTGCGCACGAGCAACCGGTTGAGCACGCGCACCGAGGCCTTGGCCCCGAGGTCGAGGCCCGTGCGCAGGGCGAGCATGTCGTCGAGGCGCTCGTGGGAGAAGAGCACGCTGCCGACCCCACGGCGACGGGCCCAGCGCGCCACGGGCAGCAGCGTCGTCTTGTCGCTGAGCTCCACCGAGGTGGGCGCGAAGTCCTCCAGCACGTCGGTGACGCGCCAGGGCTCGACGATCAGGCGGTAGCCGCCACCGACACGCGGCGCGCGCAGCTGCACGACGTCGCCCTCCGGGGTCTCGGTGCGGGCGTCGACCGGGCCCGGCACGACGAGCAGCCGTCGCGCGCCGGCCGCGGCGTACCCCTGCCCGAGCGCGGCGACGGCGGTCCGCATGCCGCCGGAGGAGGGGCCGATGAAGTTGGCCAGCTGGGCGATGCGCACGCGGGTCACCGTGGCGGCACGCGGTGAACGGACGGCGACGTCGCCGTGGCCCCGGTGTGGCCGGCTCCGGCCCTCTAGGCTGCCGGTCGTGCCCGCACCGTGGACCCACGCCCTCGCCGACGCGGTCGTGAGCGACCCCGCCCTCCCCCCGTCGTACGACGAGCGCCTCGGCTCCCTGCCGGGCGCGGCGCTCGTCGCCGACACCGACCTGCCGCGGCTGGCGCTGCCGCAGGAGGGCCGGCTCGCCGTGGCCGTCGCGGTCACCGGCGGGGCCGGCCAGCTGGCCGGTCCGGCCGGGTGGTGCGCACGCCGGCCGCAGGTGTGCCTGACGAGGCTGGCGGTGACGCTGCGCGACCTCGACGACCTGGCCGGCAACGCCCGCCGGGTCGTCGCCGCGGTCGACGCGGCGCGCGGAGAGGGCGCCCTCGCCGACGACGTCGTCGTGCAGGTGGGCGTGCCGGCGGGCCACCTCGGCCCCACCGGCCCCACGACCGCCTGGCTGGCGGCGCTCGACGAGCTGGCCGCCGCCGAGCTCGGCTTGCTGCTGCCCGCCGCCACCGAGCCCGGGCTGCTCGCGGCGCTGGTCGACGCCGCCCTCGACCGCGAGACCCCGTGGCACGCCACCGGCGCCGGCGCCGCACCGGTGCCCGCCCCCGGCCCGCTGGCGCTGCTCGGGGCCACCCGGCTGGCCT
>NZ_CAKASO010000016.1:0-70362 GCF_916862475.1 Nocardioides sp. Leaf374 | reverse complement strand
CCGCGAGGTTGGAGCGCTTCGACAGCGAGTGGACCGCGAGGATCCCCTCGAGCGAGCCGCCGTTGGCGGGGCCTTCAAGCCGCGGGCTTCGACGTGCCGCTGCTGGCCGACTACGCCCGCGGCTCGGGGGCGACCGGGCTGGTGGTGGGCTTCGGCGGCTGCACCGACGCCGAGCTCGACCGGGCCCTGGCCGCGCTGGCGGGTGCGGCCCGGGGGGTGACGCCCGGGGAGGGCTAGACCGGCTCGGGTCCGCCGTCGCGCTCCAGGGCGGCGTAGGCCGCGGCGCGCTCGCGCTCGATCTTGACCCCGAGGAGGACGGCGGTGCCCCACAGCAGCGCGAAGACCGCACCGAGGAAGAACATGATCGGCACCACGAAGCCGAGCAGCACCGCGGCCGCCTGCACCACCCAGCCGGCGGTGTAGGCCCACTCCGCGCGCAGCATCCCGGCCAGCAGGACGCAGGCGACGGCGAGCCCCAGGCCGATGGCCAGGCCGACGCCGGTGGAGACGTCGGTCAGGGTCAGCAGCACCGGGGTGGTGAGGCCGAGGGTGATCGCCTCGAGGCTGAGGATCGCGGCGCACATGCCGCGCTTGGGCGAGCGCTTCACTGGTCGTCCCCCTGCTCGAGCTGCTGGTCGATCTCGCGGCGGGCCACCCGCTGGGCCTGCGTGCCGCGCTCGCTGACGAGCAGGCCGCGGGCCTCGCCGGCGGTGACGACCGAGCCGGTCACCAGCACCGCGCCGGAGCCGAGCGGGTCGCCGAAGGCCTCCCCGGCCTCGGCCAGCGCGGCGGCGGCGTCGAGGGCCTCGGCCAGGCGGGGCACGACGGTGACCTGGTCGTCGTCGAAGATGCCGCGCGCGATCTCGGCCAGGTCCTCGGCGGGCAGGGCCCGGTCGGTGGAGCTCTGGGTGCACACGACGTGCGAGAGGTGCGGCTCGAGCGCGGAGAGCAGGCCCTCGGCGTCCTTGTCGCCCATGACCCCGACGACCCCGATGAGCGGGGAGAAGGTGAAGGAGTCGTCGAGCGCGGCGGCCAGGGCCTCGGCGCCGTGGGGGTTGTGCGCGGCGTCGAGCACGATGGTGGGGCTGCGGCGCACGACCTCGAGACGCGCCGGCGAGGTCACCTCGGCGAAGGCCGCGCCGACGAGGTCGGCGTCGAGGGGCTGCTCGCCGCCGACGAAGGACTCGACCGCCGCGAGCGCCACGGCGGCGTTCTGGGCCTGGTGGGCGCCGTGGAGCGGGAGGAAGACGTCGTCGTAGCGCGCCCGGAGGCCCTGCAGCGAGAGCACCTGGCCGCCGACGGCCGGGGTGCGGGCGGCCACGCCGAAGTCGAGGCCCTCCTGCACGACCTCGGCACCGACCTCGGCGGCGCGCGCGAGCAGCACCGCCGCGGCCTCCGGCGTCTGCTGGGCCAGCACCACGCGCGAGCCGGCCTTGATGATGCCGGCCTTCTCGGCGGCGATGGTGTCGGGCCGGTCGCCGAGGTACTTGGCGTGGTCGACGGCGACGGGCAGCACCACGGCCACCGCCGCGTCGGCGACGTTGGTGGCGTCCCAGGCCCCACCCATGCCGACCTCGAGCACCGCGACCTCGACCGGGGCGTCGGCGAAGGCCGCGAAGGCCATGCCCACCACGGTCTCGAAGAACGACAGCGGGTGCAGCTGGTCCTCGTCGACGAGGTGAGTGTAGGGCGCCACGTCGTTGAAGGCGCGCACGAAGGCCTCGTCGTCGAGCGGCTCGCCGTCGATGCTGATGCGCTCGTTCATCCGCTCCACGTGGGGGCTGGTGAAGCGGCCGGTGCGCAGGTCGAGCGTGCGCAGCAGGGTGTCGATCATCCGCGACGTGCTGGTCTTGCCGTTGGTGCCGGTCAGGTGCACGACGGGGTAGGAGCGCTGCGGCTCGCCGAGCAGCTCGGTGAAGGCGGCGATCCGGTCGAGCGAGGGCTCGAGGCGGGTCTCGGGCCAGCGCGAGAGCAGGGCGTCCTCCACCTCGGAGAAGGTCTCGGCGAGGCGGGGGACGTCGGGTGTCGCAGGGGTCTGGGTCATCGCCCTCCCAGTCTAGGAGGTGGCCCCGGTGGGATCGCCGCCCGCCGCGGGCCCGGGGTCGGGCCCCGGGTCGGGCCCGCGTCGGGCTCCACCAGCAGGTTGGCCATGTCGACGACCGGCTCGAACCCCAGGGCGGTGTAGACGTGGTTCGAGACCGGGTTGGCCCGGTCGGTGAAGAGGCAGGGCCGGTGCCCGTGGTCCAGCGCCCGCGCCGCCACGGCGGCCACCGCGGCGGCGGCGTACCCGTGGCCGCGGTGGGGGGCCGGGGTGTAGACCGGGCCGATGCGCAGCACCCCGTGCGCCGGGGCGTTGTGGCCGGTGAGGTGGACGACGCGCCCCTCGACGTCCTCCCAGACCCACAGCAGACCCGCCTCCGTGCGGCGGGCCACCTCGGCTCGGTCGACCACGTCCACGGTGTCGTGCTCGGGCGTGCGGCCCGCCTGCGCCGCCGCGTCGACGTGGAACGCCGCGAACCACCCCGCCAGCAGGTCGAGGTCCCGCGACGTCGCGGCCCGCAGCCGGCCCGCCGGAGACCGGGGCGCCACGAGCTCGCGCAGCTCGAAGAGCCGGGTCTGCTCGTGCACCCGCACCTCTCCCCCGCCCCCGGCCGCCAGCACCTCACACAGCACCCGGGTCGCCGGCAGCGCACCGTTGGCCGCGCGCACCTCCTCGCCCCGCTCGAGCAGCAGGCCGGCGAGGGCCCGCGCGGCGACCTCGCTCATGGGCAGCACGAAGAGCGGCCAGGGCGCGAGCGGCGCGGTGCGCATCGCGGCGGAGACCACCACACCGTCCTCGCGCACGAGCGCCCACCAGCACGGCCGGCCGGCCTCGGTCCAGGGCTCGCCGCGCTCGGCCGCCTCGACGGCCCGGCGGGTCACGGAGGCCACCACGGTCGCCACCACCGGGTCGGCGGCGAGCACCGGCTCGGCCGCGGCGAGGAAGGCGGCGGGGTCGGTGAGCAGCTCCACCGTCGTGCGGACGGTCGCGTCGGGCATGCCCGGCAGGCTAGGACGGTGCCGCTGACCAGCGCTAATGGTTTCGGGAACCGATTTCAGGGTGACGACCGGCACCCGTAATCTGGGGCCATGACCGAGACCCAGTCCCCCCAGGCCCCCGACACGACGAGCGCGACCCGCGCCGTCGTCGTACCGGACAAGCCTGCCCTGGAGGGTCTCGAGGCCTCCTGGAGCCAGCGGTGGAAGGCCGACGACACCTACGCCTTCGACCGCACCCAGCCGCGCGAGAACGTCTTCTCCATCGACACCCCGCCCCCGACGGTGAGCGGCAGCCTGCACGTCGGCCACGTCTTCTCCTACACCCACACCGACCTGATCGCCCGCTTCCAGCGCATGCGCGGCAAGTCGGTCTTCTACCCCATGGGCTGGGACGACAACGGCCTGCCCACCGAGCGCCGGGTGCAGAACTACTACGGCGTGCGCTGCGACCCCTCGCTGCCCTTCGACCCCGACTTCGAGCCGCCGGCCAAGCCCGACGCCAAGAAGCAGGTGCCGATCAGCCGGCCCAACTTCATCGCGCTGTGCGAGCGGCTGGTCGAGGAGGACGAGAAGGTCTTCGAGACCCTCTGGCGCACCCTCGGGCTGTCGGTGGACTGGAAGCAGCACTACACGACCATCGGCCCGAAGGCCCAGACCGTCAGCCAGCGCGCGTTCCTGCGCAACTACGCCCGCGGCGAGGCCTACCTGCAGGAGGCCCCCACCCTGTGGGACGTCACCTTCCAGACCGCCGTCGCCCAGGCCGAGCTCGAGGCCCGCGAGTACGCCGGCGCCTACCACCGCGTCGCCTTCCGCACCGTGGCCGCCGACGGCTCGCCCGGCGAGCCGGTCCACATCGAGACCACCCGGCCCGAGCTGATCCCCAGCGTCGTCGCCCTCATCGCCCACCCCGACGACGAGCGCTACCAGCCGCTCCTCGGCACCCACGTCACCAGCCCCGTCTTCGGGGTCGAGGTGCCCGTGCTGGCCCACCCCGCCGCGGAGATGGACAAGGGCGCCGGCATCGCGATGTGCTGCACCTTCGGCGACCTCACCGACGTCACCTGGTGGCGCGAGCTCGACCTGCCGGTGCGCACCGTGGTCGGTCGCGACGGACGCTTCCTGCGCGAGACCCCCGAGTGGCTGGCCGGCGAGCCCGCCGCCGCGGCGTACGCCGACCTGGCCGGCAAGACCGCCTTCAGCGCCCGTGAGGCCGTCGTGGCCAAGCTGCGCGAGTCCGGCGACCTCGACGGCGAGCCCAAGCCCACCCAGCGCATGACGAACTTCTACGAGAAGGGCGACAAGCCGCTGGAGATCGTCGCCACGCGCCAGTGGTACGTGCGCAACGGCGGACGCGACGCCGGCATCCGCGAGGAGATGATCGCCCGCGGCGGCGAGATCACCTGGGTCCCGACCCACATGAAGCACCGCTACGACAACTGGGTCGGCGGCCTCAACGGCGACTGGCTGATCTCGCGCCAGCGGTTCTTCGGCATCCCCTTCCCGGTGTGGTACCCCCTCGACGACTCCGGCGAGCCCGACTACGCCCACCCGCTGCTGCCCACCGAGGCCGAGCTGCCCGTCGACCCCTCCACCGACGCCCCCCGCGGCTACGACGAGGCCCAGCGCGGCCAGGCCGGCGGCTTCATCGGCGACCCCGACGTCATGGACACCTGGGCCACATCCTCGCTCACCCCGCAGATCGCGGGCGGCTGGGAGTCCGACGACGACCTGTGGCAGCGCGTCTTCCCGATGGACCTGGCCACCCAGGCCCACGACATCATCCGCACCTGGCTCTTCTCGCGCGTCGTGCGCAGCCACTTCGAGCACCACGCCGCGCCGTGGACCCACGCGATGATCTCCGGCTTCATCATGGATCCCGACCGCAAGAAGATGTCGAAGTCCAAGGGCAACGTCGTCGTGCCCGACGAGATCCTCACGAAGTTCGGCGCCGACGCCGTGCGCTGGCGCGCCGCCATGGCCCGCCCCGGCCTCGACTCGCCCTTCGACGAGAGCCAGATGAAGGTCGGGCGCCGCCTGGCCATGAAGGTGCTCAACGCCTCGAAGTTCGTCCTCGGCGGCGTCGGCGCCACGACCCTCAACGCCTTCGAGGTCTCCGAGCCCGTCGACTGCGCCCTGCTCGGGCGCCTCGCCATCGTCGTCGAGCGCGCCACCGAGGCCTTCGAGGCCTACGACTACACCACGGCGCTGGAGACGGTCGAGAAGTTCTTCTGGGAGTTCTGCGACGACTACCTCGAGCTGGTCAAGGAGCGCGCCTACGACGAGACCGGCGGCGCCGGCGCGGCCTCGGCCAAGGCCGCGCTCGCCCTCGCCCTGGAGGTGCAGCTGCGCCTGCTCGCGCCCTTCCTGCCCTACGTCACCGAGGAGGTCTGGTCGTGGTGGCACCCCCGCGGTGACGCCGACGGCTCGATCCACCACGCGCCGTGGCCCACCGCCCTCGACCTCGGCGCCCCCGCCGCGGCCGACCCGTCGACACTGGACGCCGTGGCCCAGGCGCTGATCGGCGTGCGCGGCGCCAAGTCGCAGGCCAAGGTCTCGATGCGCGCCGAGCTCTCCCGCGTCGAGGTCGTGGGCCCCGAGGCCCTCGTGGTGGCCGCCGAGCGCGCCGCCGACGACCTGCGCCGCACCGGACGCATCACCGGCGAGCTGGTCTTCCGCAGCGACCCCGAGGCCACCGCGATCTCGGTGCGCGCCGAGCTCGCGGCGCCCACCGAGGGCTGAGCAGGCCCCACGCGCGACGAGAACCGCCCCGGACCGACGGTCCGGGGCGGTTCTTCGTGGGTCGGGGTGCGACCCGGGGTCAGGCCGACTTCTTCTTCTTGGTCTCGCTCTCGCGGGGCACCAGCGTGGGTGCCTCGTCACCGGTGACGACCGCTCCGGTGACGACGACCTTGGCGACGTCGCCGCGCGAGGGCACGTCGTACATCACGTGGAGGAGGACCTCCTCGATGATGGCGCGCAGACCGCGCGCACCGGTGCCGCGCTCCATGGCGTTGTCGGCGATGGCCTTGATGGCGTCGTCGGTGAACTCCAGCTCGACACCGTCGAGCTCGAAGAGCTTCTGGTACTGCTTGACCAGGGCGTTGCGGGGCTCGGTGAGGATCTGCACGAGCGCGGCCTGGTCGAGCTTGTTGACGCTGGCGATGAGCGGCAGGCGGCCGATGAACTCGGGGATCAGGCCGAACTTGGTGAGGTCCTCGGGGCGCACCAGCGCCAGCAGGTCCTCCTCCTTGCGCTCGGCCTGGGTGCGGACCTCGGCGGTGAAGCCCAGGGTCTTCTTGCCCACCCGCTGCTCGATGATGTGCTCGAGACCCGCGAAGGCGCCGCCCACCACGAAGAGGATGTTGGTGGTGTCGATCTGGATGAACTCCTGGTGCGGGTGCTTGCGTCCGCCCTGCGGGGGCACCGAGGCGGTGGTGCCCTCGATGATCTTGAGCAGGGCCTGCTGCACGCCCTCGCCGGAGACGTCGCGCGTGATCGAGGGGTTCTCCGCCTTGCGGGCCACCTTGTCGATCTCGTCGATGTAGATGATGCCGGTCTCGGCCTTCTTGACGTCGTAGTCGGCGGCCTGGATCAGCTTGAGCAGGATGTTCTCGACGTCCTCGCCGACGTAGCCGGCCTCGGTCAGCGCCGTGGCGTCGGCGATGGCGAAGGGCACGTTGAGCATGCGGGCCAGGGTCTGGGCGAGGTAGGTCTTGCCGCAGCCGGTCGGGCCGATGACGAGGATGTTGGACTTGGCGACCTCGACCGCCTCGTCCTTGCTGTGCTTGCCCGAGACGGGCTGGAGACCGGCCTGCACCCGCTTGTAGTGGTTGTAGACCGCGACGGCCAGCGACTTCTTAGCCTGCTCCTGGCCGATCACGTAGGAGTTGAGGAACTCGAAGATCTCGCGCGGCTTGGGCAGCTCGTCGAGGCTGACCTCGGCGCCCTCGCTGAGCTCCTCCTCGATGATCTCGTTGCACAGGTCGATGCACTCGTCGCAGATGTAGACGCCGGGGCCTGCGATGAGCTTCTTGACCTGCTTCTGCGACTTGCCGCAGAAGGAGCACTTCAGCAGATCGCCGCCGTCACCGATACGTGCCACGGGGTCATCCTCCTCGTTGCCGGCGCCGGGGCCGGGGTCCTACCTGTGCTGTCTGCCGGGTGCTGGGTGGAGCGGTGTGCCGCTGGGTCGGGCGCCGGCCGGGGCCGGGCGGGGCGACCCGACGACGGTACTCCCCCGCCGCCGCCACGAGGGCGGTGACACGAGGGTGGCCGTCGGGTCGCTCCGGGTGGAGCGGGGTGGCTCAGGCCAGGGCCGGGCTCTTGAGCGACTCGAGCACCGAGTCGATCAGGCCGTACTCCACCGCGGCCTCGGCGGTGAGGATCTTGTCGCGCTCGATGTCGCGGCTGACCTGCTCGATGTCCTTGCCGCTGTGGTCGCTGATCATCTTCTCGAGCAGCTCGCGCATGCGGATGATCTCGTTGGCCTGGATCTCGATGTCGGAGGTCTGGCCGAAGGTGCCCTCGGTGTAGGGCTGGTGGATCAGGATGCGGCTGTTGGGCAGCGCCATCCGCTTGCCCGGGGTGCCGGCGGCGAGCAGGATCGCGGCCGCGGAGGCGGCCTGACCCAGGCAGACCGTCTGCACGTCGGGCTTGATAAAGCGCATCGTGTCGTAGATCGCCGTCAGCGCGGTGAAGGAGCCGCCGGGGCTGTTGATGTAGATGCTGATGTCCTGGTCGGGGTTCATCGACTGCAGGCACAGCAGCTGGGCGATGACGGCGTTGGCCACGTCGTCGCTGATCGGCGTGCCGAGGTAGATGATGCGCTCCTCAAACAGCTTTCCGTAGGGGTCGATGCGGCGGAAGCCGTAGGAGGTGCGCTCTTCCCACTGCGGGATGTAGTAGTTCATGTCGTCAGTCCTTCTGCCGGGCCGGGCGGCCGTCGTCGGCGGCTTCGCGAGCGCTCTTGATGACCTGGTCGACCAGGCCGTACTCCTGGGCCTGGTCGGCGGTGAACCAGCGGTCGCGGTCGGCGTCGGCGATGACCTGCTCGACCGGCTGGCCGGTGTGCTCGGAGATGAGGTCGAGGAGCACCTTCTTGATGTGGAGCGACTGCTGGGCCTGGATCTTGATGTCGGAGGCCGAGCCGCCCATGCCCGAGGAGGGCTGGTGCATCATGATGCGCGCGTGCGGCAGGGCGTAGCGCTTGCCCTTGGTGCCGGCGCAGAGCAGGAACTGGCCCATCGAGGCGGCCAGGCCCATGCCGACCGTCGCCACGTCGTTGGGGATGTAGTTCATCGTGTCGTAGATCGCCATGCCGGCGTCGACCGAGCCACCCGGGGAGTTGATGTGGAGGAAGATGTCCGCCTCCGGGTCCTCCGCCGAGAGCAGCAGGAGCTGTGCGCAGATCGCGTTGGCGTTCTGGTCGCGCACCTCCGAGCCGAGGAAGACGATCCGCTCGCGCAGCAGGCGCTGGTAGATGTGGTCGTCGAGGACGTTGAGCCCGGCCCCGCCCATCGTGGGGCCGTGCGCCGAGGAGCTGGAGTTCTGGTTCACGTTGGCGACCCTAGCCCGTGCCACGGACACATCCACGCCTTATCCACCCCTGTTCGCCGACAGCGGATTTATGACCGCCCGACGGGGTCCTGCGGGGTCCGGCGGGGGCCTCAGCCGCCCTCGGCGGCGACCCGGAGCAGCTCGACGCCCTCGCGCATGCCGGCCTCCAGCTCGTCGGCGTGCCCGGCCGCGCCCCCCAGCAGGGCACCCGCGAACAGCCCGCTGACCCGGGTCAGCGCACGCGGCACGGGCCGACGGTGGACCACACGGGTGCCCCCCGCCTCCGGGGTCAGCTCCCAGATCCAGCGCGCGCCGCTCGACGGGGTGTCCCACGCGAGCACGCGCGGTGCCTCGACGGTGGCGACGACCGACCGGGTGGGCCACACGACCGGGCCGCGGCGGTTGACGCCGACGTACCACTGACCCGGGCGCAGGCCCCCGGGCTTGAGCGGCAGCATCCTGACGAGCTCGGGACTGCGCCGGGCCATGGCCCCGAGATCGGTCAGCAGCGCCCAGACCCGCTGCGGCGGTGCGGCGACGAAGGCCTCCGCGCGCAGCTCGCGGGCGGCGCCGGTCGCAGGACTGGCCTCGGCATCCATGACGCGCAGCCTGCCACGCCGGCGGCCCCGGCGTCAGCCCTCACACCAGCCGCCTCACGACAGCCAGGTGGCGAGGGCGCCGTGGACGTCGGGGTGGTTGAGCAGCCCCCAGTGGTCGGTGCGCCCGACGTGGAGCACGTCGGCGTCGGGGAAGAGGGTGCGCCCGCGGGCGTCACGACCGTAGGCCGAGCGCGGGCGCACCAGCAGGTCGCCGACGAAGCGGCCCACCGGGTGGCCCTCCGACTCGCTCAGCGTGGCGGCCACGAGGTGGTAGCGGGCGTGAGGCAAGGGCGGCACGTCGTCGGTGAGCCCCGCGACCAGGTCGTGCACGCCCGAGGAGCGCCAGTCGAGGATCCGACCGAAGGCGGCGGTCTCGGGCAGCAGGCCCAGCCCGCGGCTGCCGTGGCCGACCCCCTTGGCCACCGGCGCCCCCAGGTGGGGCGTGCCGAGGGTGACCACGTCGCTGACCAGGCCCGTCCACGGCTGCGGGTGGTCGGCCGCCACCGCGCCGGCGGCGCGGATGACCAGCCCTCCCATGGAGTGGCCCACCAGGGCGATCCGCGTCACCGGCACGGGCCAGGCCTCGACGAGTCGCTGGAGCAGCGCCGTCATGGCCACGCCGTTCTCCCGCAGCGGTAGACCGGTGTTGGCCCGCAGCACGATCGGGGTCCACCCGGTGGCGGCCAGCGCCTCCGGGTAGGTCTGGCGGCCCTCGTCGCGCCCGCGGTCCCAGTAGGAGTCGTCCTCGCACAGTCCGTGGAGGAACACCACGAGGCGCCCGGTGGCGTCGGGGAAGGCCGCCGACAGCCCGGCCTCGTCGACCTCCACGTCGCCGCCGTCGCGGCGCACCGCGAGCGGGATGGCCATCTGCGGGCGCTCACGCAGCAGCCTGTCGCCGATGAGGCCGTTGACCGCGGCGCTGAGGAAGCGGCCCTCGGGCCGTGACTCCAGGCGCGGCCCCACCCCGGTGGCGGCGACCCGGTCGAGCCCGGTCGACGCGGCGCGCAGCCCGGCGCTGAGGCCGCCGTAGATCCCGCCGGCGATGCCGCGGTGGGCCCGCTCCACGACCCCCGGCCCGCCGTGGGTGACCGCACGGCCGATGCCGTGGACCCGGTCGAGCACGGCCACGTGGGTGTCGCGGACGCTGCGCACCACCAGCTCGTCGGCCACCTCGCACAGCAGCGAGGCGGCGTCGAGCACCGAGGGGCCGGGCGCCGGCGTGACGGGGACGGGGCTCATGGCGCCCATGCTACCCGTCAGTGCACACCTGTGCACTCCCCTGGGGAGACGGGGGTACGCCGAGAGCCCGCCGGTCGCGACCGGCGGGCTCTCGGGGTGCAGCGGGTGGTGCGGTGCCGTCGCCGGGCGACGGCGTCGGCCTCAGGCCTCGGACTTCTCCGCGTCGGCCTCGGTGACCTCGGGGGCCTCGTCGGGGGCCTCGTCGGTGGCCTCGTCGGCGCTCTCGTCGGCGGCCTCGACCTCGGCCTCGGGCTCACCGATGGTGCCGTCGGGGCGCAGGTTCTTCAGCTCGACGGTGTTGCCGGAGGCGTCCTTCACCACGGCCGACTCGACCAGGGTCGCGAGCGCCTTGCCGCGCAGGATCTCCTGGACCAGGTCGGGGATGTGATTGTGCTGGAACATGTGGTTCGCGAACTCCTGCGGGTCCTGGCCGGACTGCTGGGCGCGGCGCACGAGGTGCTGGGAGAGCTCCTCCTGGTTGACCCCGAGCTCCTCCTTCTTGGCGATCTCGTCGAGCAGGAACTGCGCGGCGACGGCGTCGCGCACGCGGCGCTCGAGCTCGGCCTCGAACTCCTCCTGGGTCTGCTCCTCGTCCTCGAGGTAGGAGGCCATGGTGATGCCGGCCATCGCGAGCTGCTGCTCGATGTTCTGCCGGCGCGCGGTGAGCTCGTCGGCGACCAGGCTGTCGGGCAGCGGCACCTCGACCTTCTCCAGCAGGGCCTCCAGCACGGCGTCGCGGGCGGCGGCGGCCTGCTCGAGGCGCTTGCCGCGGCCGAGGCGCTCGCGCACGTCGGCGGTGAGCTCCTCGGCGGTGTCGAACTCCGAGGCCTCCTGGGCGAAGTCGTCGTCGAGCTCGGGGAGCTCCTGCTCCTGCACCTGGGTCACGGTCACCGCGACCTCGACCTCCTCGCCGACGAGGTCGCCGCCGACGAGCTGGGAGGAGAAGGTCTTGTCCTCGCCGGCCGACATGCCGGTGAGCGCCTCGTCGAGGCCCTCGAGCATCCCGCCGCGACCGACCTGGTAGGACATGCCGGACACCTCGGCGCCCTCGAGCACCTCGCCGTCCTTGGTCGCCTTGAGGTCGATGACCACGAAGTCGCCGTCGGCGGCCGGGCGCTCGACGTCGCTGAGGGTGCCGAAGCGCTCGCGCAGGGCGGTCACCTGCTCCTCGACGTCCTCGTCGCTGACCTCGACGTCGTCGACCTCGGCCTCGAGGCCCTCGTAGGCCGGCAGGTCGATGGCGGGCTTGATGTCGACCTCGGCGGTGAACTCCACCAGCTCGTTGTCCTCGAGGCGGGTCACCTCGATCTCGGGCTGGGCCAGCGGCTCGAGGGAGTTCTCCTGCAGCGCCTCGACGTACTTCTTGGGCAGGGCGTCGTTGATGGCCTGGTCGAGCACCGCGCCACGGCCGACCTGACGGTCGATGACCATCGGCGGGACCTTGCCGCGGCGGAAGCCGGGGACGTTGATCTGCTGGGCGATCTGCTTGTACGCCGCGTCGAGGCTCGGCTTGAGCTCCTCGAAGGGCACCTCGACGGTCAGCTTGGCCCGGGTCGGGCTCAAGGTCTCGACGGCGCTCTTCACAGGGTGTCTCCTCTATCAATCGGGGGTCTGCTCACCGGACGGTGAGGGGTGTGGCTGTCGTCGGGGCGACAGGACTCGAACCTGCGATCTCCTGCTCCCAAAGCAGGCGCGCTAGCCACTACGCTACGCCCCGCCAAGAGGCGCCCCGGCGGACCGTGACGCTCCCTGAGAGCGGATGACGGGAATCGAACCCGCGTAATCAGTTTGGAAGACTGAGGCTCTACCATTGAGCTACATCCGCGTGGCCGTGACGCCGTCTGGCTGGGCAGGGTGGAGCGCCGTCGGACCGGGCCACATCGTGCCACACCGCGCCCGCCACGCCCCAACCGCCGCTGGCCCGCCGCTAGCCCGCCGCGGCCGCGCGCGAGCGGAACCGTCGCTGGCACCCCGGGCACCAGAACAGGTTGCGACCGGCCAGCTCGGTGGTCCTCACCCGCGCCCCGCACACCAGGCAGTCCTGGCCGTGACGGCGGTAGACGTAGACCTCTCCCCCGTGGTCGTCCACGCGGGCGGGACGACCCATCGCCTCGGGGGTGTGCTCGGGTCGCACGGTGTCGATGCGACCGGTGCGCACGCCCTCGGCCATCAGCACGACGAGGTCGTCCCACATCGCCTGCCACTGCCCCACCCGCAGGGTGCTGCCGGGCCGCAGCGGGTCGATGCGGTGGCGGAAGAGGATCTCGGCGCGGTAGACGTTGCCCACGCCGGCGAGCACCGTCTGGTCCATGAGCAGGCCGCCGATGGGGGCCCTGCTGCGGCGGATCCGCTGCCAGGCGCGGTCGGGGTCGGCGTCGGGGCGCAGCGGGTCGGGCCCCGAGCGCTCCACGACCGCGTCGCGCCCGGCCCGCGTCAGCAGCTCGCAGGTCGTGGCCCCGCGCAGGTCGGCGTACGCCGCGCCGCGCGCGTCGTCGGCCACCAGGCGCAGGCGCACCTGGCCCACGGGGTCGGGCACGTCGGCGACCTCGGGGTGCACGGCGAAGGTGCCGTAGAGCCCGAGGTGGACGTGGACGAAGACCTCGCCGGGGAAGGCGACGAAGAGGTGCTTGCCCCACGACTCCGCGCCCGCGAGCACCCGGCCGTCGAGCAGGGCGGCCGAGTCGGCGAAGCGCCCCTGGGGGCTGCCCACCGCGACCACGCGCCCGGCGAAGGCCGCCTCGAGGTCGGCCGCCAGGCGGTGGAGGGTGTGGCCCTCAGGCATCAGTGCGCGGCATCGGTGGGGCCGAGGCCCTGCGCCGACTCCGGCAGCGGGGGCAGCTCGCGGGTCTGCTCGTAGGAGCCGAGCTGACCGATGCGGCGCACGTGGCGCTCGTCGCCGCTGAACGGCTCTGCGAGGAAGACCTCCACGAAGCGGGTCATCTCCTCCAACGTGTGCATCCGCCCGCCGACCGAGACGACCTGGGCGTCGTTGTGCTCGCGCGCGAGCCGGGCGGTCTCCTCCGACCACACCAGCGCGCAGCGGATGCCCAGCACCTTGTTGGCGGCCATCTGCTCGCCGTTGCCGGAGCCGCCGACGACCACGCCGAGGCTGTCGAGGCCGCGCTCGCGGTCGGCCGCGACGCCCTCGGCGGCGCGGAGGCAGAAGACGGGGTAGTCGTCGAGGGCGTCGTGGACGAAGGGGCCGTGGTCGACCGGCTCGTAGCCGTGGTCGCGCAGCCACGCGACGAGGTGGTCCTTGAGGTCGAGGCCGGCATGGTCGGAGCCGAGGTGCACGCGCATGGGCCGCATCCTCCCAGAGCGGCTCCCGGCCCCGTCGCCGGGCTAGCGGTGCTGGTCGAGGAAGGCGGCCACCTGGCGCATCAGCGGCTCGGCGGCGTCGAAGACGTCGACGTGACGCCAGAAGCCGTGGACCTGCCCGAGGTAGCGCGTGGCGACAACCGCCACGCCCTCGGCGGCCAGCCGGCGGGCCAGCTCCTCGCCCTCGTCGCGCAGCGGGTCGTGCTCGGCGGTGACCACCAGCGTCGGCGGCAGGGCGCCGAGGCCCTCGGAGCGCAGCGGTGCGAGGTCGGGGTGCTCCAGGTCGGCCGGGGTCGCGGCGTACTGCTCCCAGTACCAGGCCGCCTCGCGGGGGTCGAAGCCGTCGGCGGCCGTGGCGTAGCTGTCGAAGGACGCGGTCGGGTCGAGGAAGGGGTAGATCAGCGCCAGGGCCGTGAAGCGCCCCGGGTGGCGCAGCGCCGCGACGAGCGCGAGGTTGGCGCCGGCGCTGTCGCCGTGGCCGTACGTCGGGCCCGCGACCCCCAGCGGGTCGCCGGGTCGCGCGGCCTGCTCCTCGAGCCACGCCAGCGCGGTGCTGACGTCGTCGGGCGCCGCGGGGAACGGGTGCTCCGGCGGACGGCGGTAGTCGACGCTGAGCACCGCGGTGCGCGACCGGTCGGCCAGGCGGCGGGCCACCGCGTCGTGGACGTCGACGTCGTGCATCACGAAGCCGCCCCCGTGCACGTGCACCACGACCCCCGGGCGGGCCCCGGCGGGTCGGTAGAGCCGGCAGGACACGCCGCCGGCGTCGACGTCGAGCACCTCGGCGACGTCCTCGCGCGGCTGGGCGGCGGCGAGACGGCGGGCCTCGAGCCGGGCGGCGGCGACGTCGAAGCCGGCCTCGAAGACGCGCGGCTGACCGGCGGCGGCCTCGACGGCGCGCCGCGCCTGCGGGAAGAGCACCACCGCGGGACCTACCGCTGCATCAGGGCGTCGAGGCCCACGGCGACGGCCGCGGCGACGCGGAAGTCGACGCGCTGGTCGGGCACGTGCACGGTGTACTTGTCGCGCACCGAGCCCTGGCGCTCCACGCCCAGCAGCGGCTGGCCGTCGGCGGTGGTGAAGTCGAAGTGGATCGGCAGGAAGGGGATGTCGGTGAAGCGGCGGATGAGCGCGATGGCCTGGCTGCGCTCCTGGCCCGTGCCGGCGTAGCCCGGGCCCTCGATCTGGAAGGTCGAGCGCATCAGGCTGGCGCCGAAGTCCTTCTTGAAGAAGCCGAGCGGCTGGCGGGCCTCGTCGACGATGTCGTAGCCCGAGCCGAGGTCGATGCGCTTGCGGGCCTTGAAGCTGAAGACCGCCCGCGACTTCGAGGCGTCCTCGTAGAAGGTGACCTCCTCCTTGAAGGCCATCCGCTTCTGCTCCGCCAGCCCCATCAGCTGCCCGAAGGAGCCGTCGGGGCCGGCGGCGTAGAGCTCGTAGCGGTTCGTCGTCATGGCGAACTTCTGCTTCACGAAGAAGGTGGGGAGGTACATGCCCGCGGTCATGCCCGGAAACCTAGCGGCTCACGCCTGCGCGAGGCGCCCGAGCTCCTCGTCGACCACCGACGGGTCGAGCTTGGTGAAGATCGGCGAGGGCTTGGCCACCGGGGTGCCGACCGCGATCGGGTGGCGCCGCCAGGTCGGCACACCGGTGTAGTCGCCGGTGAGCACGGGGTAGCCCGCGCCTCCGTCGAGGTCCTCGGCCTCCTCCAGGCGCGGCATCGGGGCCACGGTGCCGGCGCCGCCGAGGGCCTTGTCGACCTCGTTGGCCGAGAACGGCAGGAAGGGGGCGAGGACGAGGTTGAGGTCGGCCACGCACTGCGCCACGACGTGGAGCACGGTGGCGAGGCGCTCGCGCTGCTCCTCGCCCTTCAGCTTCCACGGCTCGGTGTCGGAGACGTACTTGTTGACCTCGGCCACGGTGCGCATCGCCTCGCCGATGGCCTGCTTCTGGCGGTGCCGGCCGATGAGGTCGCCCACGACGCCGAAGGCGGCCTCCACCGAGTCGAGCAGGCGCTGGTCGGCCGGCTCCAGGGGCCCGGCCGCGGGCAGCTCGCCGAAGTTCTTCGCGATGAGGGTGGCGGTGCGGTTGACCAGGTTGCCCCACCCGGCGACGAGCTCGTCGTTGGTGCGGCGCACGAACTCCGACCAGGTGAAGTCGGAGTCCTGGTTCTCCGGCCCCGCGGCGGCGACGAAGTAGCGGAAGGCGTCGGGCTGGTAGCGGCTGAGCAGGTCGCGCACGTAGATGACCACGCGCTGGGAGGAGGAGAACTTGCGGCCCTCCATGGTGAGGAACTCCGAGCTCACCACCTCGGTGGGGAGGTTGAGCTCGCCGTACTCGCGCGGCTCGCCGCCCTTGCTCCCCTTGCCGGAGTAGGCCAGCAGCTCGGCGGGCCAGATCTGGCTGTGGAAGGTGATGTTGTCCTTGCCCATGAAGTAGTACGACAGCGCCTCCGGGTCGTTCCACCAGCGGCGCCAGGCCTCCGGGTCGCCGGTGCGGCGCGCCCACTCGATGGAGGCCGAGAGGTAGCCGATGACGGCGTCGAACCACACGTAGAGCTTCTTCGTGGGGTTGTCGCGCCAGCCCTCGAGGGGCACCGCGATGCCCCAGTCGATGTCGCGCGTCATGGCGCGCGGACGGATCTCCTTGAGGATGTTCTGGCTGAAGCGGATGACGTTGGGCCGCCACAGGCCCGTGGCCTCGCGGCCGTCGAGCCACTCCCCCAGGGCCTCGGCCAGGGCCGGCAGGTCGAGGAAGAAGTGCTGGGTCTCCACGAACTCCGGGGTCTCGCCGTTGATCTTCGAGCGCGGGTCGATGAGGTCGTGGGGGTCGAGCTGGTTGCCGCAGGTGTCGCACTGGTCGCCACGGGCGCCGCCGGCGCCGCAGATGGGGCAGGTGCCCTCGATGTAGCGGTCGGGCAGCGTGCGGCCGGTCGACGGCGAGATGGCGCCGTAGGTGGTCTGCTCGACGAAGTAGCCGTTGGCGTGCACGCCGAGGAAGAGCTTCTGCACCACCGCGTGGTGGTTGCGGGTGCTGGTGCGGGTGTAGAGGTCGTAGCTGACGCCGAGCGCGCAGAGGTCCTCGGCGATGACGCGGTGGTTGCGGTCGGCGAGCTCCTGGGGGCTCACCCCGGCCTCGTCGGCGGCGATGAGGATGGGGGTGCCGTGCTCGTCGGTGCCGGAGACCATGAGCACCTCGTGGCCGGCCATCCGCATGTAGCGGGAGAAGACGTCGGAGGGCACGCCGAACCCGGCGACGTGGCCGATGTGGCGGGGGCCGTTGGCGTAGGGCCAGGCGACTGCGGACAGCACGGTGCTCATGGGGTGATCCTAGGGAGCACCCGGCCCGGGGCCGGGGTCAGGCCCCGAGGGTGCCGTCCTTGAAGCGCGCGATCCGCCTGCGGGTGCGCTTGCGGATGAGCGGCAGCTGGGCGTAGAGGAGCGAGCCGGGGCAGGCGGTGTCGTTGGTGTCGCGGTGGCCGTCGATCACCGGGAGCTTCACCGTGGCGCCCGCGGAGTAGCGGTCGCTGCCGGTGGAGCGCACCGTGGCGGTGCCCGCGGGCTTGCGTCCGTGCATCTCCAGCTTCCAGGCCGCGACCCGCGTGACGGCGAAGATGACCGCCTTGGAGGGCCGCGCGGTCTCGAAGTTGCCGATGACCGAGACGCCGGTGGAGGTGTCGTTGAAGCCCAGGGTGTGCGCCCCGCGCACGTTGCGGCCCGGGCCGCCGGCGCGCCCGACCCAGATCCGTCCGAAGCGGTCGACCAGGAAGTTGTAGCCGATGTCGGACCAGCCCAGCGACTTGGTGTGGTAGCGGTACATGCCGCGCAGCAGGGCCGGGGTCTCGGCCCTGGAGTAGTCGTTGGCGTTGACGGTGTGGTGCACGTGCACCTGCTGGAGCGTGGCGTTGCGCGTCGGCGTGCCGCTGCGCCAGGACTCGTCGGCGCCCCAGGTCTTGCGCGAGTAGAGCTTGGGCCACAGCGTGGCCGTGCTCGCCGCGGGCACCACGCCCGGGTCGTCGGCGCCGTCGTCGGCGCGCGCGGACACGGTCGACGAGACGGTCGCGGAGACGGCGGAGGCGCCGGAGGACCCGCCGGCGGCGGTCGTGGGCGGCTCGTCGGGCACGACGCTGGCGTCGGTCGGACGACCGGCGGGGTCGAGCAGCACCAGGCGCAGGTCCTCGGGGCGGGGGCCGTCGACGGCCACCTCGACCCCGTCGCAGCGGCCGACCCAGGTCACGTCGGTGGCGCGCAGCGAGCTGTCGCCCTCGACGCCGGCGTCGGGGCCGTCGGCCAGCGCGGGGGTCGAGCGCCAGGGGGCCCAGGCACCACCGCTGCGGGTCCGCACCCGCAGCACCGGGTCGCTGCCGCGCCAGGTGAGGCCCAGCATCGCGAACGACGTGGTCTCCAGCGGGCCGGTGCTCCAGGTCTCGGCGCCGGCGACGCGGCGACCCGAGGGGGCACCGGCGCCGCCGTCGTCCTGCACGACGCGCCCCGAGGCGTCGACCGGGCGCAGCCGTCGGTCGTCGAGGGCGACCTCGAGCTCGCCGACGTCGGAGCCGTCGTCGGCCGAGAGCATGAGCCGTCCGTCCGGGGTCGTCGGCTCCTGGCCGGGGCCCCAGCGGGCGAGGGCGGCGATGGCCGGCACGGCCACCACCCCCGCTCCGGCGGCGATGAGCAGCTTGCGGCGACCTGCATCAGCGTGAGACATCACGAAACATCATGCGTCACACGCGCACCACAGGTCGAGCCGACAGGCCCAACGACCCGCCGGACGATCAGCTGAAGTCGAGCTCCGCCGTCCGCGAGCGCTTCAGCTCGAAGAAGTAGGGGTAGGACGCCATCGCGACGGCGCCGTCCCAGATCTTCCCGGCCTCCTCGCCGCGCGGGATCGACGACAGGACGGGCCCGAAGAAGGCAGCGCCCTCGATCGCGATGGTCGGCGTGCCGACCTCGTCGCCGACCTGGTCCATGCCCAGGTGGTGCGAGGCCTTGACCGCCTCGTCGTAGTCGGCGTCGTCGAAGGCCTCGACCAGCTCGGCCGGCAGCCCGACCTCGGCCAGGGCCTCGGAGACGACCTCCTTGCTGACGCCGCGCCCCTCGTTGTGGATCCGGGTGCCCATCGCGGTGTAGAGGGGCAGCAGCTGCTCGCGCCCGTGCGCCTGCTCCACCGCCGTCACGACGCGGACCGGGCCCCAGGCGTCCTTGAGGGCCTCGCGGTACTCCTCGGGGATGTCCTTGTCCTGGTTGAGGTAGCCCAGGCTCATCACGCGCCAGGTCACCTCGATGTCGCGCACCTGCTCCACCTCCAGGATCCAGCGCGAGGTGATCCAGGCGAAGGGGCACAGCGGGTCGAACCAGAAGTCAGCCTTGGTGGTCATGACGGACCAAGGCTCCGGGCGGCCGAAACATTCCGCCCCGCTGCGGCCGCAGCGGGCTCAGCGCGTGACCCGCACGGCGTCGACCACGCGGCGCGCCTCGACCACGGGTGTGCCGGAGTAGAGGACACGGACCCGCTTGCGCCCCGCGCCGAGCCCCGTCAGCACCAGCCTGGCCCGCCCGGCGACCAGCCGCGCCGACTCCTCGTGGGTGCCGATCCTCACCGTCACCCGCCCGCCGGGCTCGGGCACGCCCGGCGCCGCCACCCGCACCGCGACGACCGCGCGGCGCGGGCCGCCGACCGGGTCGACGTCGACCCCGGGTCGGGTGGTGATGCGCGCGGGCGCCGGCAGGGTGAGGGTGCGCGGCTCGTAGCCGGGGCGGGTGACCCGGGCACGGACCGCCAGGGTGGCCCCGGCGTCGGCCGCACGCACGGCGTACGACGCGCCCTTGCCGCCGTCGATCGGGCGGCCGTCGCGCACCCAGGTGTAGGTGACGTCGGCGTCGCGCGGGGTGGTGGCGCCGCGCTCCACGCGCAGCCGCTCGCCGACCCGCGTGGTGCCGGTGACCGCGAAGGTCCCGTCGGTCCCGATCCGGCCGCGCTGCACCGTGGTCGGGTCGGCGGCCACCACCAGCGGGCGGTAGCCCTCGCGCACGGCCCGCACCTTGGCGGTGACCGTGCGGCCGACCAGGCCGGGGCGCAGCTCGAGGCGCCCGGTGGTGGCGTCGGCGAGCGGCTTGCCGTCGGCGTACCACTGCACGGTCGTGGCGTCGGGGCGCGGGGAGAAGGAGCCGCGCACCGCGGCCAGGGTCTCCCCGACCCGCGGCGTGCCCGACAGGTCGGGCGCGGAGGGGTTGGCGAGGATCCCGCGGCGCACCTTCATCGTCGACCCCGACCGCACGACACCGGTCTTGTAGCCGCGCTTCTTCGCGGTCACGCGCACGCTGAGCCGGTGGCCCAGCACCGCCGGGGTCGGGGTGAAGGTGCGCGAGGTGGCCCCGGCGATCGCCTTGCCGTCGCGCAGCCACTGCACGGCCACCGACGCCGCGGGCTTCCACGTGCCGGTCCGGGCGGTGAGCCGCTCCCCCACCCGTGCGGCACCCTCGGTGTCGACCGGGGTGGTGGTCTCCACGGCCTTGTCGGCCAGGTGGATGAAGCCCGAGGGCCACCCGGTGCCCTTGGTCATGCGACGCCAGTGGAAGTCGCCGCCCCAGCTGTCCTCGGAGATCACGATCTCGGTGGCGGAGATGACGCGCTCGACGTAGGCCACGTGGCCCGACGACCCGGCGCCCGGCACGTCGGCCTTCCACCACGCCACGGCGCCGACCATCGGGGTCTGGTCGGTGCGGCCCTCGAGGTGCTCGCCCCAGTACTCCGCGTTGCCGCCGCCGACCCAGGGCCGCGTGGTCGACATCCCCGCCTGCACCATCCGGTAGGCGACGTAGTTGGTGCAGTTGTGGCCGGAGTACATCTGCCACCACATCTTCTTGCCCTCGGTGCGGTAGCCGTGGTGGGAGTAGCCGGCGTCCTTGCACGAGGCGTAGCCGGTGCACAGGTACGTCGAGGCCGCCGCGGCCGGTGGCACCGAGACCGCGGGGAGCACGACCAGGGCCGCCGCGAGCGCGACGAACCCCACGAGGACGGGTCGGAGGTGGTGCAGCAGCCGAGTCACGGGGCGCTATGTAACACCACGTCAAGCACCGACACGCCGGTGCGTCACAAATTTTCACATTCGTCCCACGCGTCCCGGCGGCCTCTCAGGCCCCTCCGGCGTCACCGTGGAGCACCCCGCGGCACGGTGCGATGCACGTCACCCCGCGCGCCGGTGGCAGGATGCGGCGCATGCCTGGAACCAACCTGACCCGGGACGAGGCCGCCACCCGCGCCGCCCTCCTGGACGTCTCGTCGTACTCCGTCGACCTGGACCTCACGACGAGCGAGACCACCTTCGCCTCCACCACCACGATCGAGTTCACCTGCTCCGAGCCCGGTGCCGAGACCTTCGCCGACCTCGTCGACGCGACGGTGCACAGCATCACGCTCAACGGCGAGTCGCTCGACCCCGCGACGGCCTACGCCGACAGCCGCATCGCGCTCGGCGGGCTGGCGGCGACCAACACCCTCGTGGTGGTGGCCGACTGCACCTACTCGCGCACCGGCGAGGGCCTGCACCGCTTCGTCGACCCCGTCGACGACCGGGTCTACCTCTACTCGCAGTTCGAGGTGCCCGACGCCCGCCGGGTGTTCACGACCTTCGAGCAGCCCGACCTGAAGTCGGTCTTCACCTTCGTCGTGCGCGCCCCCGAGCAGTGGAAGGTCGTCTCCAACTCCCCCACGCCCGCCCCCACCGCCCTCGGCGACGGCACGGCGCGCTGGGAGTTCGAGCCCACCAAGCGCATGTCGACCTACATCACCGCGCTCGTGGCCGGTGAGTACCACGAGGTCCAGGACGTCTACCAGGGCAAGCACGGCGACATCCCGCTGGGCCACTACTGCCGCCAGTCGCTGGTCGAGCACCTCGACCGCGAGGAGCTGGTGAAGCTGACCAGGCAGGGCTTCGAGTTCTTCGAGGAGGCCTTCGACTTCCCCTACCCCTTCGGCAAGTACGACCAGCTCTACGTGCCGGAGTACAACATGGGCGCGATGGAGAACGCCGGCTGCGTGACGCTGCGCGACGAGTACCTCCCGCGCAGCCGCCAGCCGCGCTCGTTCTACGAGTTCCGCTGCTCGGTGATCCTGCACGAGATGGCCCACATGTGGTTCGGCGACCTCGTGACCATGAAGTGGTGGGACGACCTCTGGCTCAACGAGTCCTTCGCGGAGTGGGCCTGCTACCACGCCGAGGTCGAGGCCACCGAGTACACCGACTCCTGGACCGGCTTCGCCAACGCGCGCAAGCAGACCGGCTACCGCCAGGACCAGATGCCCTCGACCCACCCGATCGCGGCCGACAACGTCGACCTTCAGGCCGTCGAGGTCAACTTCGACATGATCACCTACGCCAAGGGCGCCTCGGTGCTCAAGCAGCTGGTGGCCTGGGTCGGGCTCGACGACTTCATGGCCGGTCTGCGGCAGTACTTCAAGGACCACGCCTACGGCAACTCCGAGTTCAAGGACCTGCTCGCCGCGCTCGAGAAGGCCTCGGGCCGCGAGCTGGCGGGCTGGGCCAAGGAGTGGCTGCAGACCGCGGGCGTCAACACGCTGACCCCCGAGTTCACGCTCGACGGCGAGGGCGCCTACACCCGCCTGGCCGTGCGCCAGAGCGCCCACCCCGACTGGCCCACCCTGCGCCGCCACCGCCTCGGCATCGGCCTCTACGACGACCGCGACGGTCGCCTGGTGCTGCGCCGCACCGTCGAGGTCGACGTCGAGGGCGAGCTCACCGAGATCCCCGAGCTCGTCGGCGAGACCCAGCCCGACCTGCTGCTGCTCAACGACGGCGACCTCACCTACGCCAAGATCCGCCTCGACGAGCGCTCCCTGGCCACCGTGGTCGACGGGCTCTCCAAGCTCGACGACTCCCTGGCCCGCGCGCTGGTGTGGGGCGCGACCTGGGACATGACCCGCGACGCCGAGATGGCCGCGCGCGACTTCGTGACCCTGGTCCTGGCCAACATCGGCGCCGAGACCGACGCCTGGGGCGTCAGCCGGATCCCCACCTACGCCGCCCAGGCCGTGTCGACCTTCTCCGCCCCCGAGCACCGCGACGAGCTGCGCTCGCGCTGGGAATCGGGCCTGCGCGAGCTGGTGCTGGCCGCCGAGCCCGGCAGCGACGCCCAGCTCACCTTCGCCCGCTCCTACGCCGCCGCGGCCCGCTCCGAGCAGGCCGTCGGTGACGTCGAGGCCCTGCTCGACGGGGGCCTGGAGATCGACGGTCTCGCCGTCGACCAGGACCTGCGCTGGTCGCTGGTCACCTCGCTGGCCGCCTCCGGCAACGCCGGGGACCGCATCGAGGCCGAGCTCGAGCGGGACCGCACGATCTCGGGCCAGGAGCACGCCGCCGCCGCCCGGGCCGCCCGGCCCACCGCGGAGGCCAAGGCCGAGGCCTGGGAGGTCGCGATGGTCTCCACCGAGACCCCCAACGAGACGCAGCGCTCGGTGGCGATGTCGTTCCAGCGCTCGGGCCAGGACGACGTGCTCGCGCCCTACGTCGAGCGCTACCTCGCCGCCGCCGACGACGTGTGGGACCGCCTGGGCAACAAGCGCGCGTCGACCGCGCTCGAGGCGATGTTCCCCCGCCAGCTGGCCAGCCAGGAGCTGCTCGACCGGGCCGACGCCTGGCTCGAGCGCACCCCGGCTCCCCCGGCCGCCAAGCGCTACGTCGCGGAGGGCCGCGCCGACGTCGCCCGCGCCCTCGCCGCCCAGGAGCGCGACGCCCGGGGCTGACCCCCGGCCAGCGTGCAGAAGGCCCCCACCGCGTCGCGGTGGGGGCCTTCTGCGTGCTCAGGCGGTGCTCGAGCGGTGCTCCAGCTGCGATCAGGCGCCGGCGTGCAGCGTGTTCTGCGGGCGGGCGTAGTCGGCGAGCATCCGGATGCCGGCGCGCAGGCCGCCCACGAGGTCGCCGGTGGCGAAGTCGGCCTGCATGTGCAGCGCGACCAGCTCGACCTGCTTGTCCGACAGCGTGCGGCGCACGTAGCCGCCGGTGACGATCTCCAGCACGCGCAGCGTCGGGTCGACCATGATCAGCACGCTGCGCGAGGGAGCGACCAGGGAGTTGTGCAGCCGCGTGGCGAAGGCCCGCGACTCGCCCTCGACGTTGCCGACGAAGACCGAGAACTCGACCCGGCTCAGCTCCTCGGCACGACGCACGGCCTCGTCGAGCGCGGCGCGCTCGGCGTGGGAGAACGGGTCACCAGCGGGCACGTGCGCCACCGGCCTGCGACTCGTCGGTGTCGGGGGCGGCCAGCTCGGCGGTGGTCTTGCGGGGACCGCCGATCCACTGGTTCTGCACCGGCGGGGCCCCCGGGGCGATCCGCTCGCCCCGCACCAGCGGCGGCACGTAGATCATCGCCACGAGGGCGATCAGCATGAGGAGTGGGATGCCGCCGAGCACGAGGATCGCGTGCAGCGGGTCGACCGCGTCGGGGTCGGACCAGCCGACCGGCACGTCGGCGGAGGCCGGGCCGGCCAGGGCCACGCCCCCGAGCACACCGACGAGGGCGGTCGTGCCGACCACGGCGGACCGACGGAGCAGGGCGGCGAGGTGATGCGTCACACCACGAGGATATCGGCTCGCCGACGCCCACCCGGACGCGGACCGGGTCGACTGGGTCACATCCGCCGGCGGCGCGGGCCGCAGGCACGGCGTACGGGTGGGTGGGGTGGTGACGAGCCCCCTCCGCCGGGTCGAGGACTCCCGGTGACGTGTGTTTACTGGGCGCCATGTTCGCTCTTGCCACGCCCCCCTGCGACGAAGGCCAACAGGTCTGCGACTTCGTGCTCGACCAGACCGACAACGACACCCTGGCCCGGATCTCCGACCTCGTCATCGGCAAGCCCTCGGCCCTGGTCGGCCTCTTCGTCCTCGGCCTGGTGATCCGCTGGCTGGCCCACCGCGCGGTCGACCGGATCGTGCTGCGCGCCGCCGACGGCGTGCTGCCCGACCGGGTCGGGCGCCTCTCGCGCATCCACGGCCGGGGCGGCAAGGCGGGTGGCGCGCCCACCCGCACCGACGTCGCCGCGAGCACGCGCCGGGTGCAGCGGGCCAAGACCATGGGCAGCCTGCTCAAGTCGATCATCACCGGGCTGGTGCTCGCCGTCGTCGGCACCATGATGCTGAGCGAGATCGGCGTCAACATCGCCCCCATCATCGCCAGCGCCGGGATCCTCGGCGTCGCCATCGGCTTCGGCGCCCAGTCGCTGGTCAAGGACTTCCTGTCCGGCATCTTCATGATCTTCGAGGACCAGTACGGCGTGGGCGACGAGGTCGACCTCGGCGAGGCCGTGGGCGTGGTCGAGGCGGTCAGCCTGCGGGTCACGCGACTGCGCGACATCAACGGCACCGTCTGGTACGTCCGCAACGGCGAGATCCTGCGCGTGGGCAACATGAGCCAGAACTGGGCGCGCACGGTGCTCGACATCCAGGTCGGCTACCAGGAGGACCTGGTCAAGGTCCGCCGCGTGCTCGAGGACGTGGCCCACGACGTGTGGGAGGACGAGGACTTCACGGGGCGCGTGATCGAGGAGCCGTCGGTCTGGGGCGTCCAGGACCTCGGGATCGACGGGATCTCGGTGCGGGTCGCGCTCAAGACGGCCCCCGGCGAGCAGTGGGCCATCGCCCGCGAGATGCGCCAGCGGATCAAGGCGCGCTTCGACCACGAGGGCATCGAGATCCCCTTCCCCCAGCGCGTGGTGTGGCACCGCGAGGAGCAGAAGGCGACCGCGGCGGGCCAGCAGGCCCCCGAGTGAGCCGCCCGCCGGCCCGAGGCGCGAGGATGGTCCCGTGACGTTCTACGACGAGATCGGCGGCCTCGAGACGATGCGGCGCATCGTGGCGACGTTCTACGAGGGCGTCGCCGAGGACGAGGTGCTGCGCCCGCTCTACCCCGAGGAGGACCTCGGGCCGGCGGAGGAGCGCTTCCTGCTCTTCCTCGTGCAGTACTGGGGCGGACCGACCACCTACTCCGACACCCGAGGTCACCCGCGCCTGCGCATGCGCCACGCGCCCTTCGCCGTGACCCCCGAGGCCCGCGACCACTGGCTGACCCACTTCCGCGCCGGTCTCGACGCGGTCGACCTCACCCCGGAGCAGGACGCGCAGTTCTGGGAGTACGTCACCCACGCCGCCCAGTTCATGGTCAACACCTTGGAGTGAAGTCCCCCGCGGGAGCGCACGACGATCTAGGTTCGGGGACCGCACCGTGTAACGCCGCCCCGCCGCCGTGACAGGTAGGGGGTGCCGGCACAGCACCCAGCCCGAGCCGAGGAGGCGAGATGGACCGACGCGACCTGCGGGTCCCGGCGCCCGACCTCGAGCCCGAGGACTGGTTCGTGGAGCAGCTGGCCCTCCTCGCCCGGGAGAGCGGGGCGACGGGCACGAGCGACCTGCCGCGCAGCGGCTGGCGGGTCGCGGTCGTGACCGCCCTGGCGGCCGCGGTGCTCACCGCGACCGCCTGGCTCGCCGGCGCGCTCCCGGGTGGCTCACCCCTCGGCGAGCCGGAGCCCGGCCCGTCCCCGTCGCCGAGCGCCCCGGGCACGCCCGGCACCACACCGTCCCCGTCGCCGACCACCGGCGGGGCGACGCGCCCAGGTGGTCCCCCTGGACCTGGGAGCGGGAGCAGCCCGGCGCCGCCGTCGCAGTCTCAGGACGACGGCGCCGGGTCGCCGCGGCCGTCGGGGTCGACGTCGCCGGGCGGGTCCCCCGGCACGTCACCGCCCGGCTCGTCGGTGCCGACGCCCAGCGACCTCCCCACGCCCTCCGACATCGCTCCCGGAGCCGGGAGCCGCCCGCCGGGCGGGAAGACGACCGGGAAGCCGTCGGTCGGCGCCTCCGCCAGCGCCTCGGTCAGCGCCTCCGTCCGAGGCCCCCTGCGGACCTCCGTCGGCGACGCGGGGCCGCTCGGGTGACGACCCCCACCGACGACCTCGTCCGGCGTGCCCGCACGGGCGACGCCGAGGCCTGGCGTGCCCTCTACCGCGCCCACGCCGGGCGTCTCGTGGTGTGGCTCGGCACCCGCCCCACCGGCGACGCCGCCGTCAGCGCCGACGACGTCGCGGCGGAGGCCTGGCTGGTGGCCGCGCGCCGGATCGCGGAGTTCGACGGTGACGACGAGGAGTTCGCGGGATGGCTCTTCGGCATCGCACGCCGGGTCGGGCTGAACCTGCACCGGCGCAGCGCCCGCCGCGGCACCACCCCCACCGAGGCCCCGCCCGAGACGAGCCACCACGAGGGTCCCGAGGAGTCGCGCGTGGCGATCGACTGGGCGCGGCAGGTGCTCCAGCGGCTGCCGCCGCGCGAGCGCGACGTCGTGGCCTGCACCGAGGTCGTCGGGCTCGACGTCGCCACCACGGCCCAGGCCCTCGGCATCAGCGCCGTCGCGGTGCGGGTGGCCCGCCACCGCGGGCTGCGCCGGCTGCGCGACCAGCCCGACCTCGCGGGCGTCCGCCCGCGCCCCTGACCCACCCGTCGCCCCGGGCGCGACCCCGGCCGGGGCTGTGTCGGTGAGGCCGTGAGGCCGTGAGGCCGTGAGGGAAACGTGACGGGGGCCGGCCACGGGCGAAACACCCGGGCGGCGGCACGGGTGGTCGACTGCAGGTCCACCGACCGCCGGACCGAGGGGCACCCATGGCCGACCTGTTCTCGCCGTACGCACTGAAGGGCGTGACGCTGCGCAACCGCATCGTGATGTCGCCGATGACGATGTACAACTCCGTCGACGGCCGCATGGACGACTACCACACGATGTACCTCGGCGCCCGGGCCGCCGGGGGCTTCGGGCTGGTCTTCCCCGAGCAGGTCGCCATCACCCCCGACGGCCGCACCACGACGTCGTGCGCGGGCCTGTGGAGCGACGAGCAGGTCGAGGGGCACGCACGGGTCACCGCGATGATCCGCCGGATGGGGGCGGTGCCCGGGATCCAGCTGGGCCACACCGGACGCAAGGGCAGCGAGCTGCCGCCCCACAAGGGCGTCAACGAGCAGGGCTCGTGGAAGGCGCTGCCGCCCGACCACCCCGACGGCTGGACCTGCGTGGCCCCCGACGCGATCCCCTACGGCGGCGACCACTCCTACCCCGTCCACCCGCTCACCGTCGCCGAGATCGCCGACCTGCACCGCAGCTACGCCGACGCCGCGCGGCGCGCCCTCGACGCCGGCTACCAGTGGCTGGAGATGCACTTCGCCCACGGCTACCTGGCCGCGAGCTTCTTCTCCCCGCTGGCCAACCAGCGCACCGACGAGTACGGCGGCAGCGTGCGCAACCGGGCGCGCTTCCTGCTCGAGGCCCTCGACGCCGTCCGCGAGGTCTGGCCCGAGGAGTACCCGCTCACCATGCGGCTGGGGGTCGACGACCTGCACCCCGACGGCATCCGGCTCGAGGACTCCATCGAGGCGATCGGCTGGATGAAGGAGCACGGGCTCGACCTGGCCGACGTGAGCATCGGCTTCAACACCGACGACATGGTCGAGCCCCCGCTCGGCGACAGGGGCTTCATGCTCGAGCGGGCCGCCCGCATCAAGCGCGAGGTGGACATCCCCGTCGCCACGAGCTGGAACCTCGGCGTGCCGCAGAACGCCGCGGCCGCCATCGCCAGCGGGGCCATCGACCTGGCCTTCCTGGGCCGGCCCGCCCTGTCGAACCCGCACTGGCCGGTCTGGGCCGCGCGGGAGCTGGGCCACGAGGACCCCTTCGGCCTGGTGCCGGCGGACTGGGCGTGGTGGCTGCGCAACTTCCGCGGCCACGACGCGAGCATCGGCCTCCCCGCCCCCTCGGCACCGGCGCCCGACCTCCGGGCGGCCGGCTGAGGGCCCGGGCGGACTCAGCCGTTCTGTCGCGCGGTCCAGGAGCCGTCGAGGGCGGCGAGCAACGGCGCTCGCACCTCCTCGCTCGGCTGCACGGAGCGACCCGTGGCGGTGTCGAAGAAGACCAGCACGACGCGGGCCCGGGCCAGCACGGTGTCGCCGTCGCGGATCTCGCTCTCCACCACCGACGAGCTGCGTCCCACGTGGGAGAACCAGCTCCACACGTCGTAGGGCTCGGGGCGGAAGAGGATCGGCACGCGGTAGTCGACGTCGATCTGCGCGACGACCAGGCTGGCGCGCGAGTCCTCCCCCGGCGCGGCGCCCCACAACCGGGCCAGCATGGCGATGCGCGACTCCTGGAGGTACTCGAAGTACTTCACGTTGTTGACGTGGCCGTAGACGTCGACGTCGCTGAAGCGCACCTGGAGCGGGAAGTGCCCCAGGTCCTCCTCGCGCGCCGGGGTGCGGGCCGGCCGCTCGACGGCGTCGCCCTCCTCCCGGAAGCCGGCCAGCACCTCGCGCTCGGCGGCGGTGAGACGGCGGGGTCGCTCCTCGGAGAAGACGAACGGCGTCAGCACGGTCGTGGCGCGCACGTAGACGCGGCGCCCCTCGGGCGTCTCGTCGAAGACCTCGTAGGCCATCGTGAAGGTGGCCGCGCGGACCTCGGTGACCCAGCACTCGATGCGCACGGGGGTGAAGCGGAAGGTGAGCGGCTCGACGTAGGTGACCCGGTGGCGCACCACCACGAGTCCCTCCACGAGGCCCGCGGTCGCGTCGGCGCCGTCCTCCCGCGCGGGGCGGTGGGTCCGGAGCATGTCGACCCGGGCCTCCTGGAGGTAGTCGACGTAGACCACGTTGTTGACGTGGCCCAGCAGGTCCAGGTCGGCCCAGCGCAGCTGGCACTCGTAGAGGTGACGCACGAGGCGACTCTGCCAGACGCGGCGCTCAGTGGCTGAGCACGAGCCCGCCGTAGTACTCGCGCAGGCCCAGGTGGCGGGCGACCCGCACGTGGCGGTGGCGCAGGACGGTGTGGCCGAGGACGCCCACGGCGAGCAGGCCGCCGAGGACGCCGACGGCGACCACGGCCCACAGGACGGCGACGGCGGCGGGGCTGAGCAGTTCCATGAGGACTCCTTCTACAGGTGTAGAACTTCTACTGATGTAGAAGGTACGCCGCAGCCCCGTGGCCCGCAACGGCGCCGGGTAGTGTCGCCGCTCACCCGCCACACCCACCCGCCGCAACCACCCGCCGCAGGAGCCGCCATGCCCGACCCGACCCCGCGGCGTCGGCAGCTGGCGGAGGCCGCGACCGCCGTGGTCGCCCGCGAGGGCCTGCGCGGCCTGACCCACCGGGCGGTGGACCGGGAGGCCGGGATCGCCGAGGGCAGCTGCTCGGCCTACCTGCGCACCAGCAGGGCCCTGCGGGACGCCCTCACCGAGCACGTCGCCGGCAGCATGGCCGCCGACGTCGAGGACCTCGCGGCGCAGGTGGCCGCGCTGCCCCCGCGCACCGAGGGCGCACCACCCGGACCGGCGCTCGACCTGGCGATGGCCCTGATGCAGCGCTGGGTCGACCGGCGCGACCTCGTGGTCGTCAGCCTCGAGCTGTCCACCGCCGCCACCCGCGACCCCGCGATCGCCGAGCAGCTCGCGCCCTGGCGCGCCCGCCTCGTCGACGTGGTCGACGCCATCCTGGCCGCGGCGGGCCGCCCCCACAGCACCGAGCGGGCCGACGCGCTGGTCGCGGCCTACGACGGGATCCTCGCCGCCGCCCTCCTGCGCCCCGACGACGAGCGTCGCGCCTGGCTGGCCCGCACCCTCACGCTGGTCACCGACGCGCTCACCTGCGCCTGAGCGCTGGACGAGGGGACTAGGGTGGATCCGGCAGCATTACCCGCCAGTAACCCACACCAGACCGGAGTCCCGCATGCCCGAGGCCGTCATCGTTTCCGTCGCCCGCAGCCCCATCGGGCGCGCCAACAAGGGCTCGCTCAAGGACTTCCGTCCTGACGACCTCAGCGCCCTGATCGTCAAGACCGCGCTGGACAAGATCGAGGGGCTCGACCCCAACACCGTCGACGACCTCTACCTCGGCTGCGGCCTGCCCGGCGGCGAGTCGGGCAACAACATGGGCCGCGTCGTCAACGTGCTCAACGGCATGGACGCCGTGCCCGGCGCCACCGTCACCCGCTACTGCGCCTCCTCGGTGCAGACCACCCGGATGGCCTTCCACGCCATCAAGGCCGGCGAGGGCGACATCTTCGTCTCCGCCGGCGTGGAGACCGTCTCCCGCTTCGCCAAGGGCACCTCCGACCACATCCCCCACACCGTCAACCCGCGCTTCGACGACGCGCAGTCGCGCACCGCGAAGACCGCCGAGGGCGGCGTGGACTGGCACGACCCGCGCGAGGACGGCCTGCTCCCCGACGCCTACATCGCGATGGGCCAGACCGCCGAGAACGTCGCCCGCCTGCGCGGCCTGTCGCGCCAGGAGCTCGACGAGTTCGGCGTGCGCTCGCAGAACCTCGCCGAGAAGGCGATCGACAACGGCTTCTGGGCCCGCGAGATCACTCCCGTCACGACCCCCGACGGCACCGTGGTCAGCACCGACGACGGCCCCCGCGCCGGCGTCACCTACGACGCGATCAAGGACCTCAAGCCGGTCTTCCGCCCCGACGGCGTGGTCACCGCCGGCAACTGCTGCGCGCTCAACGACGGCGCCGCCGCGGTCGTCATCATGTCCGACACCAAGGCCGCCGAGCTCGGCCTCACCCCGCTCGCACGCATCGTCTCCACCGGCGTGAGCGGCCTGTCGCCCGAGATCATGGGCCTCGGCCCCGTCGAGGCCACCCGCAACGCCCTGAAGTACGCCGGCATGAGCATCGGCGACATCGACCTCGTCGAGATCAACGAGGCCTTCGCCGCCCAGGTCGTGCCGTCCTACCAGGACCTGGGCATCGACATCGACCGCCTCAACGTCAACGGCGGCGCCATCGCCGTCGGCCACCCCTTCGGCATGACCGGGGCCCGGCTGCAGAACACGATGATCAACAGCCTCGACTGGCACGACAAGACCACCGGCCTCATCACGATGTGCGTCGGCGGCGGCCAGGGCATGGCCCTGATCCTCGAGCGCGTCTGACCCGCCCCGGTCCGCGGCACCCGGCCGGCTCGTGCGTCACGAGTCGGTCTCGGGTGCCGCGGCCGCGGTGCGGCTCTCCTAGACTCCGTCGAATGACGACCGAGCACCGCACCGCGCCCGACAGCGATCCCGTGACGGCCGAGCCGCGCTGGCTCGACCAGTCGCAGCAGCGCTCGTGGCGCGCCCTCCTCGTCGGCCACACGCTGCTCATGGCGCGGCTCGACGACGACCTGCGACGCGGCTTCGACCTGTCGCTGACCGAGTACGAGATCCTGGTGCGGCTCTCCGAGCGCGACGGACGCCTGCGCATGGCCCAGCTCGCCGACGCCATGGCCCACAGCCGCAGCCGGGTCACCCACACCGTCGCCCGGATGGAGCGCGCCGGGCTCGTCGAGCGGGTGTCCTCGCCCGAGGACGGCCGCGGCATCCTCGCCTCGCTCACCGAGCGGGGCCTCGACGTCCTGCGCCAGGCGGCCCCGATGCACGTCGCGGGCGTGCGCGAGCACCTGGTCGACCTCGCCGACGCCGACGACCTCGCCGCCGTCGGGCGGGTCATGAACGTCGTCGCCGACCACCTGGTCGCCGGGCACCCGGAGATGGACATCCGCTGAGCCCGGCGACCCGGTGGGTCGCTCGTCGGTGGCGCGTCAGTCGCGCGTGAGGCGGCGGTGGGTGACCCGGTGGGGCCGGGCCGCCTCGGCTCCGAGACGCTCGATCTTGTTCTCCTCGTAGGCCGCGAAGTTGCCCTCGAACCAGAACCACTTCGCGCTGTCCTCGTCGTCGCCCTCCCAGGCGAGGATGTGGGTGGCGATGCGGTCGAGGAACCACCGGTCGTGCGAGGTGACCACGGCGCAGCCGGGGAAGTCGAGCAGGGCGTCCTCGAGCGAGGACAGGGTCTCCACGTCGAGGTCGTTGGTGGGCTCGTCGAGCAGCAGCAGGTTGCCGCCCATCTTCAGCGTCAGCGCGAGGTTGAGCCGGTTGCGCTCCCCGCCGGAGAGCACGCCGGCCTTCTTCTGCTGGTCGGGGCCCTTGAAGCCGAACGACGCGACGTAGGCGCGCGAGTTCATCTCGAAATTGGCGACCTTGACGAAGTCGAGGCCGTCGGAGACGACCTCCCAGACGTTCTTGTTCGGGTCGATGCCGCCGCGGCTCTGGTCGACGTAGGACAGCTTGACCGTGGTGCCGACCTTGAGGGCGCCCTCGTCGGGCTCCTCGCCGCCGGTGATCATGCGGAACAGCGTCGTCTTGCCCACGCCGTTGGGGCCGATGACGCCGACGATGCCCGCGCGCGGCAGCGAGAAGGAGAGGTCGTGCATGAGGGTGCGCCCCTCGAAGCCCTTGGTGAGGTGGTCGGCCTCCAGGACGATGTCACCCAGCCGCGGACCGGCGGGGATGTTGATCTCGGAGGTGTCGATCTTGCGCATCCGGTCGGCCTCGGCCGCCATCTCCTCGTAGCGCGCGAGACGGGAGCGGCTCTTGGTCTGGCGGGCCTTAGCGTTGGAGCGGACCCACTCCAGCTCCTTCTCCAGCATCTTGGCGCGCTTGGCGTCCTTCTGCCCCTCGATCTTGAGACGTTCCTTCTTGGTCTCGAGGTACTTGGAGTAGTTGCCCTCGTAGCCGTGGGCCTGGCCGCGGTCGAGCTCGAGGATCCACTCGGCGACGTTGTCGAGGAAGTACCGGTCGTGGGTGATGGCCAGGACGGCGCCGGGGTAGTCCTTGAGGTGTCCCTCCAGCCACTGCACCGACTCGGCGTCGAGGTGGTTGGTGGGCTCGTCGAGCAGCAGCAGCGAGGGCTGCTGGAGCAGCAGCTTGCACAGCGCCACCCGGCGGCGCTCGCCGCCGGAGAGGTTGTCGACGATGGCGTCCGGCGGCGGGCACCGCAGGGCGTCCATGGCCTGCTCGAGCCGGCTGTCGAGGTCCCACACGTTGGCCGCGTCGAGCTCGGTCTGCAGGTCGCCCGCCTCGGTGGCGACCTTGTCCTGGTCGGCGTCGGGGTCGCCCATCATCATGTAGAGCTCGTCGAGCCGGGCCATCTTGGCCTTGGTCTCGGCCACCGCCTCCTCGACGTTCTCCAGCACCGTCTTGCCCTCGCTCAGCGGCGGCTCCTGCTGGAGCATGCCGACCGTGGCCTGCGGGTCGAGGATCGCGTCGCCGTTGTTGGGCTGGTCGAGACCGGCCATGATCTTGAGCAGCGACGACTTTCCCGTGCCGTTGGGCCCCACGACGCCGATCTTGGCGCCGTGGAGGAAGGAGAGGGTGACGTTCTCGAGGACGACCTTGTCGCCGTGGGCCTTGCGCACGTTGCGCAGGGTGAAGACATATTCCGCCATGGTCCCCGAGCCTACGGGGTTGCCCGGGCGTCCGGGCACCCCGGGCCCCGCCGGCGGCTCAGGCCGCCACGCCGTCGCCGGCCGCGGCCTCCTCGGCCCCGGCGGCGCTCGAGGCCGGACGGGGCGTGCGGGCGAAGCTGCTCGTGCCACGGGTCAGGTCGTGGCCGACGAGCACGGCGTCGACCTCCATCGAGGTGACCTCGGCGCCCGCGGAGTTGACCCACGACGACGTGGTGAGACGCCCGTGCACCACGACCGGGTCGCCGCGGCGCACCGAGGTCGCGACGTTGTCGGCCAGGCCCCACCAGGCGTTGACCGAGTACCACACCGTCGGCCCGTCGCCCCACTCCCCCGACCGGCGGTTGAAGCGGCGCGGGGTCACGGCGAGCCGGAAGCCGGCCACCGGCGCCTCACCGGCGTGGCGCAGGGTCACCTCGCCCCCGACCCAGCCCTGCAGGGTCAGCATGGTCTCGTTCAGCACGGGAGTCTCCTCGTCCCTCGGTGGCCGCCGCCTCGGGGCGGCCCGTGGGGACAAGCGAACGCCGCGGCGCCGACCTCCGCAGCGCCTCGGGCCGGGCCTGGGGACGGACGGACCCTCACGCGCCCGTGTGGACGACTCGTGGTCAGCGCTGGGCCGCGTCGAGCCCGTGGCGCAGCCGGGTGTAGGCCGCGAGCTCGGCCTCGACCGGGCGCACCACCAGCTCGGTGGAGACCCCCGAGACCGCCTCGCGCAGCCGCCGGTCGGCGGCCTCCGCGCGACTGCGGGCCGTGCCGGCGACCAGGCCGCGGCAGCCCAGGGCGAGCAGCACGCCCAGGGCCACGCCACCGATGAGGAGCACGAGGGGCAGCGCGATGCCGGCGACGGCCACGGTGTCGGGCAGCGAGCCCGACAGCCCGGCGGCCACGCTCCACACGAGTCCGACGCCCGCGGCGAGGAGCAGGAGCCACTGGAGGGCCCGCACCGCCCCGGCCCATGCGGGCATCCGGGCGGCGTCGAGGTCGACGGAGCCGACCGCGGCGTCGAGACGGTCGCCGATCTCCGGCAGCCGGGCCACCGAGGCGCGGCGGATCGACTCCGTCCAGGGCTGCGGGAGCCCGGTCGACACGTCGTCGACCAGGGCGCGCACCTCGTTGTCGACCCGGGCCCGCTGCACGGCGTTCGCCTCGGGCACGGCCCGGCGGCTGCCGCGCAGCGCCGCGGCGTCGGCACCCAGCTCGAGCCCGAGCCGGGCGAGGGGGTCCTTGCGGAAGCGGTGGGTCCAGGAGACGACCGGCCAGCCCGCCGCGGCCGCGGCGCGCAGGCGGGTCGAGCGCTCGACGGCGTCGACCACGGTGGTGACGCCGGCGGCCTCGGCGAGGGCCGACTCCATCGACTCCACGCGCGCCGCGGGCAGGGCGCGCGTGCGACCGCTCCCGCCGGCGGCCTCCAGCCGGGCCGCCGCGGCGCGCACGTCGGCCTCGAGCCGGGTGCGGGTGGCGGCCTTCTCGGAGACCCGCCGACCGATCTCGGCCTTCAGCTCGTCGACCCCCAGGCCCTCGCGGGCACTGATGCCGATCACGGGCACGCCGGGCAGGCCGTCGGCGTCGAGGAGGCGCCGCACGTCGTCGAGCATCGACTGGCGGCGCTCGACCGGCACGCTGTCGATGTGGTTGAGCACGACGACCATCACGCCCTCGTGGGTCGCGAGGGGGGCGAGGTAGCGGTCGTGGATGGCGGCGTCGGCGTACTTCTGCGGGTCGAGGACCCACACCAGCATGTCGGCCAGCTTGACCAGGCGGTCGACCTCGAGGTGGTGCGCGACCTCGGTGGAGTCGTGGTCGGGCAGGTCGAGCAGCACCACGCCGTCGAGGGCGTTGGACTCGCGCCGCGTGTCGAGCATGGAGTCGCGCGTCGTCTGGTGGCGCGGCGGGATGCCGAGCCACGACAGCAGCTCCTCGGCCCCGTCGCTGCCCCACACGCAGGCGGTGGCCCAGGAGGTGGTGGGCCGGCGGACCCCGACGGCGGAGAGCTCCAGCCCGGTCAGGGCGTTGAAGGTGGAGGACTTGCCCGACCCGGTGGCTCCGGCGATGCCGACCACGGTGTGGGTGGCCGAGAGGCGCAGCCGGCCCGCGGCGCGCTCGACGACCTCCTCGGTCTCCCGCACCAGGGCGTCGTCGAGCCTGCCGCGCGCGGCCTCGGCCGCCTCGGCGAGACCCGCGATCCGAGCCCCGATGTCGGTGCCCCGGGTGGCCAGCTTCTTGGCCCCCTCCAGCAAGGACGTCATCTTCTCCCACTCACCCGCACGGTCTCGTCGAACTCCGCCACCACCCTAGGGGGTCGCACCCGCCCGCGTGCGGAGTAGGTCAGGACCGGGGCTGCGCCGAGGAGTAGCGCACGTCGTCGACCCGGCGGGCGGCGACCCGCAGGCCCTCGCCGGCGCCCGGCACGAGCTCGAGCCCGTCGAGCACCGCGACCCAGCGCGCCCGCTCGCCCTCGAGCAGCGTGCGCACGCGCTCCTCGAGACGGCGGCGCGCCCGCTCGGCGAGGCCACGCACGGCCTGCTCCCCGAAGACGGCCTCGAGCAGCTTCTGCCCGAGCACCGCCGAGCCCGAGGCGATGCCGGCCTCGGCCCCCGTCACGCCGCCGGTGCTGGAGAAGACCACGACCATGAGGGCCACCGACAGCCCGTTGACACCGAAGGCCAGGAAGCGTGCCGTCGAGCGCTTGTCGGCGCCCTCGGCCCGCACCATCGCGAGCACCTCGTCCTGCCACTCGCGCACCGACACCTCCGCGCGACGCCGCAGGTCGCGCGAGGCACGGCCCAGGTCGACGTCGGGCCGGTCGAGCAGGCCCTGACCGGCGTTGAGCTGCTTCCAGGCGGTCTCGGCGCGCTCGGCGGCGGCCTCGGCGTGCTCGAGCACGAGCATCTCCAGGCCGGACTCCACCGCCACCGTGACCCGCTCGGCCTGCTGGGGCTTGCCCTTGACGGCGTTGACGACGCGGTCGCGGATCCACCCGACGCGGTTCTCCAGCGAGCGCAGCAGCTCCCCGGTGCCGACGAACTCCTGCCAGCGCGCGAGGATCTCGCCGCGCAGGAGGGTGCCGTCGGCGGTGGCGGTGGTGGCCGCGAGCACCGCGGCGTCGTAGGCGCGGTCGACGTCCTCGCGCAGGGTGCGGGCGGCGGCGAGCTGCTCGGCGGCGGCGTCGGCCACCGGGTGCACGCGGTGCGTGAGCGCCCGGATCGCCCCGTCGAGGGTCTGCTTGACCACCGCGGCCCGGGCCTCGGAGTCGTGGGCCAGCGAGTCGAGCCAGCCGCGGATGTCGGCCACGTGCGCCGGCGGGAGCAGGCCGGCCTCGTCGACCGGGCCCTCGTGCACGATGAACATCGGCGAGTCCTTCAGACCCCGCGAGGCCAGCATCCGGGCCAGGTGGGCCGCGACCGTCTGCACCGCCTCGGGCGGGGTGCGGTCGAGCACGATCGCCACCGCGGTGGCGCGGTCGGCCGCGCCGCGCAGCGAGTCCCACGGCACCTGGTCGGCGTAGCGGGCCGCGGAGGTCACGAAGAGCCACATGTCGGCCGCGGCGAGCAGCTGGGCGGCCAGGGTCCGGTTGCGCTCCTCGACCGAGTCGACGTCGGGCGCGTCGAGGATCGCCAGGCCCGAGGGGATGAGCTCGGAGGGCACCAGCTGCAGCGCGTCGGGGTCGTCGGTGCTGTGGGCGACCCGGGCGAGGTCGGGCAGGAGGCGGTCCTGGCCGAACCACTCGGCGTCGTCGGGGTGGTGCACCAGCACCGGCGAGCGCGTGGTCGGGCGCAGCAGCCCCGGCTGGGTGACGCGGGTGCCGACCAGCGAGTTGACCAGCGTCGACTTGCCGGCGCCGGTCGAGCCGCCGACGACGGTCAGCATCGGCGCGTCGATCGTCATCACCCGCGGGATGACGTAGTCCTCCAGCTGGTCGACCATCTCGCGTCGGGCCGCCCGCTGCGCCTCCACGCCGGGCACCTCCAGGGGCAGCTCGGCGGCCTGGAGGGCACCCCGCAGGCGCACGAGCGCGGTGAGCATCTGGGCGTCGTCGGATCCGCCGCGGCGGGGGCCGCCGGGCGTCGCGCCGGCGTCGGTCGGGGCTGTCATCGGGTCGGAACCACCTGTCCTGGAAAGGCGATGAACGGCCTGACGGCGCCGATGCGGGCGACGTAGTGCTGTCCTCGTGCTGCGAAGTCTGGCGGTGGGGTGCCGCGCAGGAAGCGGTGATGGAGGAAACCGAGCTCGATCGCCGCCTGCTGGTAGTCGCGCATGGCCCGCTCGGCCTGCGCTCCCCCGCGCCGGCGGGCGAAGGCACGGGCCTCGCGCCGGGCCCGCAGGTCGACGACCCACCCGATGTCGGTGGCCGGCACCAGCCCGCGGCTCGCGGCGTCGCCGAGGGCGGCGGCGAGCATGCGCGACTCCCGGCTGCGCGCCCACACGGCGAGGACCAGCAGGCCGACGAGCGCCGGGAGCATGAGCACGACGTAGACCACGACGAACCCGCCGAAGCCGTAGAGCGTCGAGCCGTTCCACAGCCCGTGCGCCACGACCGCCAGCGAGAAGCCGACCACCGGGGCGACCACACGCACGGCGCCGTGGCGCGAGCCGACCGCGAGCCCGACCCCGATGCCGGTGAAGGCGGTGAAGAGCGGGTGGGCGAAGGGGCCGAAGAGGCAGCGCAGCACGAAGGTCGTCGTCAGCGCCTCGGTGCCGCCGGGGCCGGTGCCGTCGGTGCCGTTGTAGGCCGCCGCGAGGTAGAGGATGTTTTCGACGAAGGCGAAGCCGACGCCGACCATGCCGGCGTAGACGATCCCGTCGAGGACGCCGTCGAGCTCCGCGCGGCGCCACCACAGCAGCAGCACGAGGAAGGCGCCCTTGGTCGCCTCCTCGGTCAGCGGAGCCACCACCGCCAGGCTGGCGGCGTCGGTGAACCCGACGACCAGCCCGCCGACGCCCTGCACCAGCAGCGCCGCCGCGGTGGCCACGAAGCCGCCCCACAGCAGGCCCAGGAGCAGCAGGGCCCGCGGCTCGGGCTCGTAGCGGTCGAGCCAGAGGTAGCAGGCCACCAGGGGCACCACGGGCAGGGCCGCCAGCGCGGTGGCCAGCACGAGCGACGAGGGCGCCCCCGACAGGGCGATCACCAGCAGCACGGGGAGCGCGCCGAGCACCACCAGCACGGTGACGAGCACCGTGAAGGCGACACTGTCGCGACGGGCTCCGGGCATGGCCCGCAGCCTATCGGGCAGCCGCTCCGCCCTCCCTCGGCGCGTAGGGTGAGCCCATGAGCGAGGAGACCACCAGCCCCGAGCAGACCGCGAGCGCGACGCCCGCCACGGAGTCGCACGACCCGGCCGTGCCCGAGGCCTACGCCGCCTTCATGCGCACCGGCTGGGGCGACCGCGAGCTCGACCTGCCGCTGCACCCCGTGGCCGCCCTGGCCGCCCAGCGCCGCACGCGGCTGGCCGAGGCCTTCCCGGGCGAGCGGCTGGTGCTCCCGACCGGCGGCTTCAAGGTGCGCTCCAACGACACCGACTACCGCTTCCGGCCCGACACCGCCCACACCTACTTCTCGGGCAACCAGACCAGCGACGCGGTCCTGGTGGTCCACGACGACGAGCACGTGCTCTACGCCCGCCCCCGCTCCTCGCGCGACACCGACGAGTTCTTCCGCGACCGGCAGTACGGCGAGCTGTGGGCCGGTCGTCGTCCCTCGCTGCACGAGATGTCGTCGTCGCTGGGCCTCGAGGTGCGCCACATCGACCGTCTCCAGGGCGACCTGACCCAGGGCACCACCAAGACCCGGGTGCACCGCGGGGTCTCCCCCGCCGTCGACCGGATGCTGGCCGCCGAGGCCGCACTCGAGGACGACCTGGCCCGGGTGGCCTCCGAGCTGCGGCTGGTCAAGGACGACTGGGAGGTCGCCCAGCTGCAGGAGGCGTGCGACATCACCACGCTCGGGTTCGAGGACTCGGTGCGCGAGTGGCCCCGGGTGAGGGAGTACGGCGAGCGCTGGATCGAGGGCACCTTCTTCCGCCGTGCCCGCGCCATGGGCAACGACATCGGCTACGACTCCATCGTCGGCGGCGGCCGCCACGCCACGACGCTGCACTGGATCGAGAACTCCGGGCCGATCACCCCCGGCGAGCTGGTGCTCCTCGACATGGGTGTGGAGGGGGGCAACCTCTACACCGCCGACGTCACCCGCACCCTGCCCGTCGACGGCCGCTTCACCACCGTGCAGCGCGAGCTCTACGACCTCGTCTTCACCGCCCAGCAGGCCGGCATCGACGCGCTGCGCCCGGGAGCGCGCTTCCTGGTGGCCCACGAGGCCGCGATGGACGTGCTGGCCCACGGCCTGGAGGACATGGGCCTGCTGCCGGTGAGCGCCGAGGAGGCGCTCGACCCGCAGAGCAAGGTCTACTCGCGCTGGACCCTCCACGGCACCAGCCACATGCTCGGCATGGACGTCCACGACTGCGGCCGCTCCTCGATCGACGTCTACCCCCGCGGCGACCTGGCCGAGGGCATGGTGCTGACCGTGGAGCCCGGCCTGTACTTCCAGGAGGACGACCTCCTCGTGCCCGAGGAGCTGCGCGGCATCGGCATCCGCATCGAGGACGACATCCTCATCACCGCCGACGGCTCGCGCAACCTCTCCGCCGCGCTGCCGCGCTCCTCGGGCGACGTCGAGGACTGGATGGGCGGCCTCATCGGCTGAGCCGCCGCGGCCCGTTAGGCTGGGCCCACCATGGATGACACACCACGAAGTCCGAACCCTCCTGACGACCATGTCCCGAGCCCTGGGGATGTCAGGAGGTGGAGCGCGTGAACGAGTGGTTCATGCTGGGCATCGGCCTGGTCCTGACCGTGGGGACCGGGCTTTTCGTCGCCTCGGAGTTCGCCCTGGTCAACCTCGACCGGCACGACCTCGAGAAGCGCCAGGCCGGCGGTGAGCAGCGCCTGGGCACCACCATCAAGGCCCTGCGGATCACCTCGACCCACCTGTCGAGCGCGCAGCTGGGCATCACGCTGACGACGCTGCTGACCGGCTACACCTTCGAGCCGGCTGTCAGCTCGCTGCTCGAGGAGCCCCTCGGCGGCCTCGGGGTGCCCGACGCCGCCGTCGTCGGCGTCGGGGCGGTCATCGGCATCCTGCTCGCCACCCTCTTCTCGATGGTGATCGGCGAGCTCGTGCCCAAGAACTTCGCCCTCGCGGTGCCCCTGGCCACCGCGAAGGCCGTCGTGCCCTTCCAGACGGCGTTCACCACCGTGTTCAAGCCGGTGGTCATGCTGCTCAACAACACCGCCAACGGCCTGATCCGCTCCATGGGCGTGGAGCCGCAGGAGGAGCTGAGCGGTGCGCGCAGCGCCGACGAGCTGACCTACCTGATCCGTCACTCCGCCTCGGCCGGTCTGCTCGAGGAGGACGACGCGACGCTGCTCGACCGCAGCCTGCGCTTCACCGAGCGCGACGCCTCCGACGTCATGACCCCGCGCATCCGGATGTCGTCGGTCGAGGCCGGGGCGAGCGCCGCGGAGGTGATCGCGGTGGCCGCGGCCACCGGTCACTCGCGGCTGCCGGTCATCGAGGAGGGCCCCGACGACATCGTCGGCTTCCTGCACGTCAAGGCGGCCTTCGCCGTCGACCTCGAGGCCCGCGGCTCCACCACGGCCGCCGACCTGATGATCGAGCCGCTGCGCGTGCCCGAGACCCTGGGCGCCACCGCACTGCTCGACCAGCTGCGCGGCGGCGGGCTCCAGATCGCCGTCGTCACCGACGAGTACGGCGGCACCGCCGGCATCGTCACCATGGAGGACCTCGTCGAGGAGCTCATCGGCGAGCTCGAGGACGAGCACGACCGCTACCACTCCGCCCTGACGCGGCGCGGCCGCTCGATCACCTTCGACGCCACCTGGCGTCCCGACGAGCTGCTCAGCCGCGCCGGCGTGGCCGTGCCCGAGGGCGAGGACTGGGACACCGTCGCGGGCTTCCTGTCCGCCGAGCTGGGCCGCATCCCCGAGGCCGGCGACGAGGTCGTCGTCGACGGCGGCCTGCTGCGCGTCGAGCGCGCGGAGGAGAACAGGGTGACCCGGGTGCGCTACGTGCCCGACGACCCGGTCCCCGCCGACGCCGCAGCCGGCACCGCAGCCGCCCGCGAGGGCGCCGACCCGATCGCCCAGGAGCACGCATGAGCGAGTACCTCCCCGGCCTGGTCTGGCTGGTCGTCCTGCTGGCGGGCAACGCGTTCTTCGTGGGCGCGGAGTTCGCCGTGATCTCCGCGCGCCGCTCGCAGATCGAGCCGCGCGCCGCGGCCGGCAGCCGTGCCGCCAAGACCACCCTGTGGGCGATGGAGCACGCCACCCTCATGCTGGCCACCAGCCAGCTGGGCATCACCGTGTGCTCGCTGCTCATCCTCAACGTCTCCGAGCCGGCGATCCACCACCTGCTGGAGTACCCCCTCGGCCTCACGCCGCTCACCGCCGACGTCATCAGCGTCGTGGCCTTCGTCATCGCGCTGCTGCTGGTGACCTACCTCCACGTCGTGCTCGGCGAGATGGTGCCCAAGAACCTCGCCTTCTCCGTGCCCGACCGCGCCGCGCTGATCCTCGCCCCGGCGCTGGTCTTCGTCTCCCGCGTGGTGCGGCCGCTGATCTGGACGCTCAACGCCATCGCCAACGGCGTGCTGCGCCTCTTCCGGGTGGAGCCCAAGGACGAGGCCACCAGCACCTTCACCCTCGAGGAGGTCGCCGGCATCGTCGAGCAGTCGCGCCGCGAGGGCACCCTCGACGACGCCCCCGGCCCGCTCACCGGCGCCTTCGAGTTCACCGACAAGCTGGCCGCCGACATCGAGGTGCCGTTGGCCGACCTCGTGCTCCTGCCGCCGTCGGCGACCCCGCTCGACGTGCAGCGTGCAGTCGTCCAGCACGGCTTCAGCCGCTACGTCGTCACCGACGAGTCGGGCGAGCCCGTGGGCTACGTGCACATGAAGGACGTCATGGAGCTGCCGCTGGACGACTTCGAGGTGCCGGTGCCGGCCAAGCGCCTGCGCCGTCTCGTGGCCATCCCCCGCGAGGTGGAGCTCGAGGACGCCCTGTCGCGCATGCGCCAGCACGGCTCGCACGTCGCCAAGTCGGTGGACGCCGACGGCCGCACCCACGGCCTGCTCTTCCTCGAGGACGCCATCGAGGTGCTCGTGGGCGAGATCAACGACATGACCGCGGCCTGAGGCGGGCCGCCCCGTGACCTCGCCGGACGCCCCCTCGATGCGGGCCGCCGTGATCACCCACCACGGCGGCCTCGACGCGATCGAGCTGCGCGAGGTCGACCTGCCGCGACCCGGCCCCGACGACGTGCTGGTCCGGGTCGCGGCGGCCGGGTGCAACAACACCGACCTCTGGACCCGCGAGGGCTCCTACGCCGCCTCGGCCGAGGACCCCGACGCCCGCGGCGGCTGGCTGGGCCCGCTCGACTTCCCGCGCGTGCAGGGCGCCGACGTGACCGGCACGGTCGTCGCGGTCGGCAGCGGCACCGCCCCCGACCTCGTGGGCGCACGGGTCCTGCTCGACCCCGCCCTCTACGCCGACCCGGGCCCCGACGCCGCCGTGGTCGACGTGCTGGGCAGCGAGCGCGACGGGGGCTTCGCCGAGCACGTCGTGGTGCCCGCCGCGTGCGCGCACCGGGTGGACGACTCGCCCCTGTCCGACGTGGAGCTCGCCGCGCTGCCGATCGCCTACGGCACGGCCCTGGGCATGCTTGAGCGGGGCGGGGTCGGCGAGGGTCACACCGTGCTGGTCACCGGCGCCTCCGGCGGGGTCGGGCTCGCGGCGGTGCAGCTGGCCCGCGCCCGCGGCGCGCGCGTCGTCGCGGTGTGCAGCGGCAGCAAGGCCCGGGCCGTCCGCGCCGCCGGAGCCGACGTGGTCGTCGACCGGGGGCGCGGGGAGGTGCTCGCCGACGCCGCGGCCGCCGCCCCCGAGGGCTACGACGCCGCGGTCGACGTGGTCGCCGGGCCCTTCCTCGCCGAGGGCCTCGACCTGCTGCGCCGCGGCGGCCGGTGGGTCGTGGCGGGCTCCCTCGACGGCTGGGCCGTCGGGCTCGACGTACGCCGGCTCTACCTGGCCGACCTGTCCCTGGTCGGCTCGACCATGCACACGCGGCGGGTCTTCGCGGCCCTGGTCGACATCGCCCGGCGCGGCCTGGTGCGACCCGTCGTCGCCGAGACCTTCGCCCTCGAGGACCTGGCCCTCGCGCAGGCCCGGCTGGCCGAGCGCGGCCACGTCGGCAAGATCGTCGTCGTGCCCTGACCCGGTCGCGACCGGGCGGCCGCGCCGGTGCGGCATACTGACGCCCGACCGGCCCGGGCCGGTCCACGCCTCCGTAGCTCAGCTGGATAGAGCAGCGGCCTTCTAATCCGCCGGTCGCAGGTTCGAGTCCTGCCGGGGGCGCCCCGTCCACGGAACCGACCCACCCCTCTCGGAGGCCACGGTGCTGCGCACTCCCCCCGCCGTGCTCGTCCCCGTGCTCGTAACCGTGCTCCTCACCGCGGTGCTCGCCGGCCTCGCGGCGCCCCCGGTCGGCGCGCTGGCGCCGCAGCCCACCGCCGTGTCGCGGCAGGACCCGGTCGGCGACCTCGCCCAGACCGCCGCCGACGACACCGTGCTGCGCCCCAGCGTCGACGTGCGCCGCGCGGGCTTCCGGGCCGCCGAGCAGCCGCGGGCCCTCGTCGGGCGCGTGCGCTTCGAGGACCTGCGCACGCTGGTGCACCCCGGCGGGCGCCGCTACAGGCAGTACCTCAGCGTGCTGGTCTCCGGGGTCGCCCCCTCCGACATCGCCTACGTCATCACCCGCACCCCCTCCGCCGCGGGCCCCAGCGCCACGCTCGTGGCCGGCAACGCCGCCGCCGACTGCAAGGGCGACACCGTCACCGTCGACCTGGCCGCCGACACGATCGGCTTCCGGCTCCCCGTGCGGTGCCTCGCGCGCGCGGCCGACGGGGCCGACGTCGACCAGGTGCGGCTGCGGGTGTGGAGCCGCGGGGTGAGGGCCTACGCCGACGCCGAGGACCCGGTCGGCCCCGACGTCACCCGGCGCACCGCGGCGCTCTCGCTGCCCTGACCGGCCTGCACCCGCACCACCAGCACGACCACGTCGTCCTCGGTGTGGCGCTCCGACCCGGCCACCAACCGGTCGCAGAGGGTCTCCACGTCGAGGTCCTGCTGGCCGTGCAGGAGGTCGGCGAGGCGTCCCAGACCGACGTCGAGCGGCTGGCGTCGGTGCTCGACGAGGCCGTCGGTGCACATGACCAGCGTGTCGCCCGGCGCGAGCAGCACCTCGTGGTCGGCACGCGCGGCGGCCGGGTCGAGGCCGAGCAGCAGGTCGCTGCGGTGGTCCAGCAGCCGCACCCGGCCGTCGGCGCCGAGCAGCAGCGGCGGCGGGTGTCCGGCGTTGGACCAGCGCAGCGAGCGGCCCTGCACGCCGTCGAGGTCGACGGGAGGCCCGAGCCGCGCGACGACGGCGGTCGCGGTGGTGTCGAGGCCGAGCCCCTCGAGCGCCTCGTCGAGCAGCGACAGCACCCGCGACGCCGCGGCCTGGGTGGCGTAGGCGATCCCGCGCAGCAGGTTGCGCGCCTGCCCCATGAGGGCTGCGGCGTCGCGGTCGTGGCCGGCGACGTCGCCGATCGCGACCACCAGGTCGCCGTCGGGCAGCACGAACGCGTCGTACCAGTCCCCGCCGATGCTGGCCTGCTCGCCCGCGGGCTCGTAGCGCACGGCCACCTCCACGCCCGCGGGCTGGGCGGGCGGGGTCAGCAGGCTGTGCTGGAGCACCTCGGAGAGACGGCGCTCGTCGGCCACCGCCCGACGCTCGGCCTCGAGGACGGCGACGGCGTCGAGGGCGCGCTCGACCGCGCGCGCCACGAGGGCCAGGAAGGCGAGGTGGTCGGGGTCGGCGGCCAGCGCCGGGGGGAGGCGTACGACGAGGTGGCCGCCCCGCTCGCTGCGCGCGCCGGTGACCCGCACCGGCAGCCAGGCCAGCACTCCCCCGTCGACCGGCTCCAGCAGCGGACGGTCGCCGTCCCACGGCGCGGAGGGGGCGGCCGGGAGCGCGGGCGCGCCCGCGCCGGCCTCGTCCACGGCCTCCGCGGCGGGGGTCGAGCGCGGCAGCCGCAGCGCGAGCGCAGGCAGGTCGGCGGGGTCGCCGGCGAGCACCTCGGCGGCGCGCTGCGCGACCTGGGTCGCCGAGGCGGAGCCGCTCAGGGCGATGCCGAGCTCGGAGAGCAGGGCCAGGCGCCGCGCGTCGACGACCTGGCGGGTCGTCTCCACCGAGATGTCGACGATCCCCTCGATGACACCGGCCGCGGAGCGGACCGGCGAGTAGGAGAAGGTGAAGTAGCAGTCCTCGAGGTGGCCGTGGCGCACGAGCGGGATGAGGGCGTCGGCGCTCCACGTGGCCTCGCCCCGCGTCGCCTGCTCGAGCAGCGGCGCGATGCCGTCCCACGCCTCCGGGAACACCGTGCGGGTCCGCTCGCCCAGGGCGGCGGGGTGCTTGTCGCCGATGAGGGCGACGTAGGCCTCGTTGTAGAGCAGCACCAGCTCCGGGCCCCAGATCAGCGTGATCGGGAAGCGGCTGCTCCACGCCGTCTCGAGGGCCTGGAGCAGCGTCGGGCTCCACGTGGACGGGTCCCCGACGGGCGAGCGCGACCAGTCGACCGCGCGGTAGGCGTCGGCCAGCGCACCGGCGTGGGCGAAGGGGTCCATCGGCTCAGGCTAGGCAGACGCGCGGGCGTCCCGGCCATCGTCCGGGCGAGGTGGTCTGGACCGGCCTCACCGCCGAGCGCCGGGGCGGCAGGTCAGGAGGCGCGCGTGCCCGTGGGCTGGCGGACCATCTCGGCGTCGCCGAGGCCGTGCTGCAGGCCCCAGGCGACGGCCTGGGTGCGGCGCTCGACGTCGATCTTGCGGTAGGCCCCGCGCACGTAGGTCTTCACCGAGTTGATCGACAGGTAGAGCCTCTTGCCGATCTCGACGTTGGTGTAGCCCTGGGTGATGAGGGCCAGGATCTGCGCCTCGCGCGGGGTGAGGCCGTTGTCGGCGGCACCACCGCGGGCGACGACGGCGGCGTGGGCCGCCCGGTCGACGGTGGGGCGGGGGCCCGGCGGGGGGCCGACGTGGCGGTGGACCGCCTCGATGCCGGCCACGAGCTGGGCGCCGGTGAGCGACTTCGAGAGCCGACCGACGACGGGCCCGGCGGGCGCGCCCTGGGCGCTGTGCTCGCGCCAGGTGTAGACGACCGGGCGCGCGCCCGAGGAGGCGGCGAGCGAGCGGAGCATCGAGTGGCTGCTCTGCGAGAGCCGCACCGGCTCGTAGAGGATGACGTCGACCGACCGCGGCTCCACCAGCGCGTCACCGAGCTCCACCAGCACCACCCGCGAGCGGTAGGGCTCGAGCAGCGCACGCACGCCCGGGAGGACGACGTGGAAGTCGTCGACGAGCGTCGCGACGACGGGTGCGGAGGGACTCACGCCGTCGAATGTATACAGACGCCGTGGCATAAAGCACGACGCCCCTGCGGTCCTCACCCGATCGGGTGAGGTCAGCGGAGCACCCGAGCGTGCTCGGGCGAGAAGCCGTGCTGCATGCCCCACGCCACCGCCTGGGCCCGGCGGGAGACCCCGATCTTGCGGTAGCCGGTGCGGATGTAGGTCTTCACCGAGTTGATGCTGAGGTAGGACCGGTCGGCGATCTCCTGGTTGGACAGGCCCTGGGTGATCAGCGCGATCACCTCGGCCTCGCGCGCCGACAGGCCGTGGTCGCGACCCGGCCACGCGCCGCGGTCGTGCTCGTCGAGGTCCTCGACCTCACCGGGCCGCACCGTCTCCCCGGCGCAGACCCGGGTGATGGCCTCGACGATGTCGCGCGCGTCGGACTGCTTGGACAGGTAGCCCGACGCCCCGCGGGCGATCGTGCGCTCGACGAGGTCGGCCTGCACGTTCCAGCTGAAGACCATGACCTTGGGCGAGCCGTCGGCGACGAGGTCCTCCAGCTCGATCCCGTCGCCCTGCACCTGGCCGAAGGTGTCGTAGAGCACCACGTCGACGTCGCCGACCACGCCGACGCCGATGTCGAGCTCCACCACGTCGACGCGCGAGCGGTACGGCGCGAGCAGCGCGGCGACGCCGGCGACCACGATCTCGTAGTCGTTGACGACCGCGACGCGCACGGGGCCGGCCGGGTTGCTCATGGCACGACAGTATTCACCCGGCGGGAGGAAGTGCCCACGGGCCGCCGGAATCTAGGTTCTGCCGGTGACGATGACGTCGGATCGGGACGGGGAGCGCGCGCACCCGTCGAGCGCCGGCCACCGTGCCGGCGACGCCCCGGCCACGTCGTCGGTCGCCGACTGGGAGGCCCACCCCCGCTACGGCGCCGTGCCGCTGCTGCGGCTGAGCCACGGCGAGCGGGCCTGCACCCGGCTGGTCGTCGTCAGCGCCCATCCCGACGACGAGAGCCTCGGTGCCGCGGGCCTCATGGCCACGGCCCACCGCCAGGGCGTCCCCGTCTACGTCGTGCTGCTCACCGCCGGCGAGGCCAGCCACCGCCCCTCCCAGCTGATGACGCGCCACGCGCTGGCGACCACCCGGCTGGCCGAGATGGAGAACGCCCTGGCCCGTCTCGCGCCCGAGGCCCCCCTGGTGTTCCTCGGCGCCGCCGACGGCGAGGTCGCCGCCCAGGAGCAGGCCGTCGCTGCGAGCCTCGCCGGCCTGGTGGGCGACGGGTCCAGCACCCTGCTGGCCGCGCCGTGGCGCCACGACGGGCACCCCGACCACGAGGCCGCCGGGCGTGCCGCGGCGGTGGCGGCGCAGCGCAGCGGTGCGCGGCTGCTGGAGTACCCCGTGTCGCTGTGGCCGACCCGCGGCCCCGAGGACGCGCCCTGGGAGCAGATGGTGCGCCTCGACCTCGACCCCGACCTCGTCGCGACGAAGGCCCGGGCGCTGCAGAGCCACGTCAGCCAGCTCTCGACCCTGCCCGAGCGGGTCCTGGCCCACTTCCGCGGGCCGGTCGAGCACTACGTCGAGACGCCGGTCGAGGTGCCGGTCGAGGGTCAGGCCGAGGACGCTGGTCCGGCGTAGGCGTCGATCTCGGCGAGCACGCGCGCCCGGGTGGCGTCGTCGGCGAACGACGCGCGCACGCCGGCGCGGGCGAGGTCCTTGACCCCGGCCTCGTCGAGGTCGAGCAGGTCGGCGGCGATCTCGTACTCGCGGTTGAGCGTCGTGCCGAACATCGGCGGGTCGTCGGAGTTGATCGTCACCACCACCCCGGCGTCGCGGAAGGCGCGCAGCGGGTGGTCGGCCAGGGTGGCGACGGCGCGGGTGGCGACGTTCGACGACGGGCAGACCTCCAGCGGCACCCCGGTCTCGGCCAGGTGGGCCAGCAGGGCGGGGTCCTGCGCCGCGGAGGTGCCGTGGCCGATGCGCTCGGCCCCCAGCAGGCGCAGCGCGTCCCAGACCGTCTGCGGCCCGGTGGTCTCGCCGGCGTGGGGCACGCTGTGGAGGCCCGCGGCGCGCGCGGCGGCGAAGTGGGGCTCGAACTGCGGGCGCGGCACGCCGATCTCCGGGCCGCCGAGCCCGAAGCCGACCAGCCCGTCGGTGGGGTGGCGCAGCGCGAGGTCCAGGGTCAGGTCGGCCGCGGGCAGGCCGGCCTCGCCGGGGATGTCGTAGATCCAGCGGAGCACGATCCCGAAGTCGCGCTCGGCGGCGACGCGGGCGTCCTCGATGGCCTCGTTGAAGGCCCCGATCGCGACGTGGGGCTCGCCCCGCAGCGCCTGCACCGAGGTGTAGGGGGTGCAGGTCAGCTCGGCGTAGCGCAGGGACTGCGTGGTGGCCATCTCGCGCGCGATCTCGTAGGTGAGGAAGCGGATGTCCTCGGGGGTGCGCACGAGGTCGACCACCGCGAGGTAGACCTCGATGAAGTGGGCGAAGTCGCGGAAGGCGAAGAAGTCGCGCAGCGCGTCGGGGTCGCTCGGCACGGTGCCGGGGTGGCGCTCGGCCAGCTCGCTGACGATGGCGGGGCTGGCCGAGCCGACGTGGTGCACGTGCAGCTCGGCCTTGGGCAGCCCGGCGACGAAGGCGCGCAGGTCGGGACGGGGGCCGAGCCCCGTCGTGGAGGAGTCGCTCACCCCACGGTCTCGTTGATCTGGTCGAGGATCTGCTCGGGGTCGCCGGAGATCTGCTCACCGTCGAGGAGCACCGTCGGGGTGCCCTGCACGCCGGCGTCCTGGGCGGCGGTGGTGGCGGCCTCGACCCAGTCGACCATCGACTCGCCGAGGATGCCGTCGCTGACCGCCGACTCCTCGGCGCCCGCCTCGACGGCCAGGTCGAGCAGCGCCTGGTTGTCGGGGAAGGGGCCCTCCTCGGAGGGCTGGTTGGCGTAGAGCAGGTCGTGGAACTCCTTGGCGGTCTCCGGGCCGCTCTCCTCGAGCACGACGGCGAAGGCGCTGGTGGCGCGCTCGGAGTAGTCGCCGATCCGGCTCAGCAGGTTGAAGGGGCGGTACTCCACCAGCACCGACCCGTCGTCGGCGAGCTGCTGGAGCTCCTCGCCGGTGCCGGCCTCGAGCTGGCCGCAGAAGGGGCAGAGGAAGTCCTCGTAGATGACGACCTGGTGAGGGGCGTCCTGCTCGCCGATGGTGACGCCGTACTCGCTCTGGCCGGCCGGGGAGGCGGTGACCTCTCCCCCGCCCCGCAGGCTCTGGACCCCGAAGGCGATCCCGACCACGACGACGAGCGCGAACACGACCAGCGTGATGCTGCGGATCGTGCGGCGGCGCTCCGCGCGCTTCTGGTCCTCGAGGGCGGCGGCGGCGCGCTGCGAGCGCTCCTGCTGACTGGGCTTCTTGGCCATGGGGTTTCCTCGGCGGTGCGGGTCGACGGCTGGCGTCCAGAACTCTAGGGGCCCGACCTGAGCCGTCGCTGAGTCGGGCCGAGCGCCTCGGCGCGTAGGGTGCGCGCCATGAATGATCGACTGGTCTGGATCGACTGCGAGATGACCGGGCTCGACCTCGGCGCCGACGCCCTGATCGAGGTGGCGGCCCTCGTGACCGACTTCGACCTCAACGTGCTCGGCGAGGGCGTCGACCTCGTCGTGCGCCCGCCGGCCGCCGCGCTGGAGCAGATGGGCGACTTCGTGCGCGACATGCACGAGAAGTCGGGGCTGCTCACCGAGCTCGACGCCGGGCTGACCATGGCCGACGCCGAGGCCGCCGTCCTGGCCTACGTGCGCGAGCACTGCGGCGACGGCAGCCGACCGCCGCTGGCCGGCAACACCGTGGGCACCGACCGCGCCTTCCTGGCCCGCGACATGCCCGAGCTCGAGGCCTTCCTGCACTACCGGATCATCGACGTCTCCTCGATCAAGGAGCTGGCCCGGCGCTGGTACCCCCGGGCCTACTACGCCGCCCCCGAGAAGCGCGGCAACCACCGCGCCCTGGCCGACATCCAGGAGAGCATCGAGGAGCTGCGCTACTACCGCGAGGCGGTCTTCGTGCCCCAGCCCGGGCCCGACAGCGCTGCCGCCCGCGCCATCGCCGCCACCCACGGCGGGTCGATCACGGGCCTCGATTCCACCTCCGGGAGCTGAGTCCCCTACACTTCATCGCGCGGTTCCGGCTCCGTCCGGCGCGCGCATGGTGGGTATAGCTCAGCTGGTAGAGCGCTGCCTTGTGGTGGCAGATGTCGCGGGTTCAAGTCCCGTTACTCACCCCGACACCGAGCCCCCGACCTGGTCCCCAGGTCGGGGGCTCGTCACGTCCGGCACCGATGAGTCCGGGTCGCACCGTCGGTCTGCTCCTGTGCCCGGCTCCCCCACCCGCCCTGGAGGCACCTCGTGAAGCTCCTGCTCACCTCCGGCGGCGTCACCAACGCCGCGATCGGGGCCGCCCTCGTCGACCTGCTGCCCCGGCCGGTCGAGGAGTGCCGCGCCCTCCTGGTGCCGACCGCCCAGTGGGGCCACCCGATGTGCGGGCCCGGCTCGGTGCGCGGAGCCGTGGTGGGCGCGGCGCCGCACGACCAGTCGGGCGTGTCCCTGCCCTGGGCCTCGGTCGGGCTGCTCGAGCTCACCGCGCTGCCCAGCATCGGCCCCGAGCGCTGGGAGCCGTGGGTGCGCGACACCGACGTGCTGCTGGTCGACGGCGGCGACGCGACGTACCTGGCGCACTGGCTGCGGGCCTCGGGCCTGCTCGACGTGCTCGCCACGATGCCCGCGCTGGTCTGGGTGGGCACGAGCGCCGGGAGCATGGTGGCGACGCCGCGGATCGGGGCCGACTTCGTGGAGTGGGCCGGCGCCGAGGACGACCGCACCCTCGGCTGGGTCGACGTGTCGATCTTCCCCCACCTCGACCACCCGCAGATGCCGGAGAACACCCTGGCCGCGGCCCGCAGCTGGGCCGCGGGCCTCGACCACCCCTCCTACGCCCTCGACGACGACTCGGCCCTCGTGGTCGACGACGGCCAGGTCAGGGTCGTCTCCGAGGGGCGCTGGGAGCGGCTCGGGGCCTGACCGGGCTGGTGCGCCCGGGGATGCTGGGGGCATGAGGCTCTCCGCCGCACCCACCGCGACCGCCGTCGTCGGGCTGGTCGGCCTGCTGACGGGTGCGCTCACCGGGTGCGCGGCGTCGGCCGACGACCTCGCCGCGCGCGGCGAGCGCTCCCCGAGCGTGGTCGACGTCGTGGTCGAGCCCGACGCCGCCGACGACGTTGCCGGGCCCCTCGCCACAGCCAGCCACCACGTGCGCGCGGTGATGCGCGCCGACGCCACGGCCGAGGAGGTCATGGCCCTCTTCGACGCCTACGACGACCAGGTCGACACCGGCGACGTCGTGTCGGTGTCGGTCACCCTGGAGGGGGCCACGGGCGCCTCGCTGGCCTCGGGCGAGGGGGTGGAGGTGTCGCTGCGCGAGGTGGAGGACCTGGTGCGCGCCCAGGCCGACCCGGTGGTGACGTCCTACCTGCTGCAGGACTACCCCGACCTCCCGCTCGTGCAGGTCGGGCTGGCGCCGGTGTCCTTCGCCGAGGTCGTCTCGGTCGCCGACCGCTACCTGCTCCTCGACGACCTCGAGTCGGTCACCGTCTCCTCCGGCGACCTCGTGCTCCGGCGCGAGGCCGTCGACGGGTCGGCCCAGCGGGTCGCCGCCCGCGAGGCCGCGGTGCTGGCCGCCGCCGAGCGCTTCGACCTGCTCGGCGCCGACGTCTCGGGCCGGGGGCCCACCCTCGACGTCGACGTCGCCGACGGCCAGGAGGCCGCCGCCCGCCGCTTCCTCGCGCGCACCGCGACCGACGACGTCGGGCGGGTGGTCGTGCGCTGAGGACTCAGCGCGCGCCCCCGCGCCCGCGGCGTACGCCGAGCAGCGCCGCGCCGCCCGCGAGGGCCAGGCCGGCAAGACCCAGGCCTAGCGGGAGGGCGACCCACGCACCGAGGCCGGCGAGCGGCGGCGGCAGCGCGGGGGCCGACTCGACCGCGACGGGCGAGGCGGCGCGCTCGCAGGTGACCTCGACCGACGGCGACGCCGGCCGGATGCTCGAGGTGGCGACCCAGTCGCCCGCGCTGCCGCCCTCACGGCGGTAGGCGCCGTCGACGGGGCCGGGCTCGAGCGCGGTGCCGACGTCGGTGCCGACCCCGGTGTCGCGGACCGTGCAGGCCGGGACCACCTCGGCGTCGTAGGTCCACACCAGCGCCGGGCCGTCGTCGGCCAGCTCCACGACGTGGGGGTGGCCGTCGGCGGGCACGAGGGCGCCCTGCGACCAGCGGTAGCCGTCCGCGTGGCTCAGCGCGAGCACCGCCGACGCCACCACGGCCACGAGGAGCAGCAGGACCGCGGTGGCCGCGAGTGCGAGGCCTCGCGGGTCGCGCCGGCCCGGGTCGCGCGGGTCGCGCGCGGCGGGCCGGGCGACGTCGGTGGCGGCGGGCTCGGACTCGCACTCGGTCACGGACGCATCCTGCCACCCGTCCGACGCGGACGTGGGGCGCGCGCGGGAGCGGTCGTTGGTAACGTGCGGGACGCCAGTCGACCCCCGGGTGCGCCGCGAGGCGGGCCCGGAGGTCAGGGAACCCGGTGAGAGTCCGGGACTGACGCGCAGCGGTATGGGTGACGGGCGGGACCTCTGTCTCACGACAGGCCACTGGACGAGAGTCCGGGAAGGTGTCCCGCGCCGGGTGATCCCGAGTCCGAAGACCTGCTGGCCCTTGCGGCAGCCGCCGTGAGGTCGTGACGGGCTTCGCGCACGAGCCCCGGCCTCCGGAGTGACCTCCATGCCCGACCTGACCCTCCCCACCGCGCGCCGGCGGCGCGACCGCTGCCCGGGGGTGACCCGCCCGTGGCTGGCCGACGACGGCGCCCTGGTGCGCCTGCGCCTGGTGGGCGGTGCGCTGCCGGCGCCCGCCCTGCTGCGGCTCAGCGAGGTCGCCCAGCGCTGGGGCGACGGCGACGTGCACCTCACCGCCCGCGCCAACCTGCAGCTGCGGGCGCTGCCCCACGACGGCGAGCGCCTCACGCCCCCCGTCGCCGAGGCCCTCGCCGCGACCGGGCTGGTGCCGGCCCCGAGCCACGACCTGGTGCGCAACGTCATGGTCTCGCCGCAGTCGGGCCTGGCCGGCGGGCGCGCCGACCTGCGGCCCGTCGCCGCCCTGCTCGACTCCCTGCTGCGCGCCGACGACGGGCTCACCGCGCTCCCGGGCCGCTTCCTGCTGACCCTCGACGACGGTCGCGGCGACCTGCACGAGGCCCCCACCGACCTCGGCCTGGTCGCCCTCGACGCCACCCGGGCCCAGCTGCGCGTCGGCGCCCGGGGCTGGGGCGCGGTGGTCGACCTGCCCCGGGCGCCGCAGGCCGTGCTCGACCTCGCCCGCGACTTCCTGCGCCTGCGCGGCGGGGGACCCGACGCCCCCTGGCACGTCGACGAGCTGGCCGGTCTCGGCGTGCCGCTCGCCCACCCCCTCGCGCGCCCGACCGACCCCGACCCGGCCGCGCTGGTCACCGCCGACCCCCTGCCGGCCGGCCGCGTGCCGGGCGGCACCCACGTGCTCGCCCCCGAGGGCCGCCTCGACCCCGCCCTGGCCCGCGCGCTGTGCCGCACGAGCACCGACCTCGTGGTCACCCCGTGGCGTGGCGTGCTCGTGCCCGACCTCGCCCCCGCCCCGACCCAGGAGACCGCGCGATGACCACGCTGCTGCGCCGGCCCGGCCGCCACTACCCCTACGTCGCCCTCGGCCCGGAGATCTACCTCGACTCCTTCGCCACCATCCGCCGCGAGGCCGACCTGTCGGGCGTGCCCGAGGAGGCCGAGAAGGTCGCGGTGCGGATGATCCACGCCAGCGGCCAGGTCGACCTGGCCGCCGACCTCGTGCTCCACCCCGACCTCGGCCGGGCCGGGCGCGAGGCGCTGGCCGCCGGCGCCCCGATCCTCACCGACGCCCGCATGGTGGCCATGGGCATCACCGCGGGGCGGCTGCCGGCCGGCAACGAGGTCCGCTGCTTCCTCACCGACGAGCGGGTGCCCGCCCTGGCCCACGACTGGGGCACCACCCGCAGCGCGGCCGCGGTGTCGCTGTGGGAGCCCCACCTCGAGGGCGCGGTCGTCGCGATCGGCAACGCCCCCACCGCGCTCTTCCACCTGATGGAGATGCTCATCGAGGGCGCCCCGCGACCGGCTGCGGTCGTGGGCTGCCCGGTGGGCTTCATCGGCGCCGCGGAGTCGAAGCAGGCGCTGGCCTCGCTGGCCGCCGACCACGGGATCGACGTGCCCTTCGCGACCGTGCGGGGTCGCCGCGGCGGCTCGGCGATGGCCTCGGCCGCCGTCAACGCCCTGGCCCAGGAGGCGGAGTGACCAGCCCAGTGACCAGCCCAGTGACCAGCCCAGTGACCAGCCCAGTGACCAGCCCAGTGACCAGCCCAGTGACCAGCCCAGCGACCAGCCCAGCGACCAGCCCGGCGACCGGCCGCTTCCACGGTGTCGGCGTCGGGCCCGGCGACCCCGAGCTGCTCACGCTGAAGGCCGCGCGCCTCATCGGCGACGCCGACGTCGTGGCCTACCACGCCGGGCCCGGCAAGGAGTCGAACGCACGGCGTACGGCGGCGGGCCTGCTGCGGCCCGGCGTCGTCGAGGAGGTGCTGGTCTACCCCGTGACCACCGGCGCCACCGAGCACCCGGGCGGCTACACCGGCGCGCTCGCGGTGTTCTACGAGGAGTCGGCGCAGCGCCTGGCCGCGCACCTCGAGGCCGGTCGCGACGTCGTGCTGCTCTCGGAGGGCGACCCGCTGTTCTACGGGTCCTACATGTACATGCACGACCGGCTGGCCGAGCGCTTCGAGACCGAGGTCGTGCCGGGGGTGCCCGCCTTCGCCGCGGCCGCCGCGGCGGTGGCCTCGCCGCTGGTGCGCCAGACCGACGTGCTCACGGTGCTGCCCGGCACGCTGCCCGAGCCCGAGCTCGCGCGTCGCCTGGCCGACACCGACGGCGCGATCATCATGAAGCTGGGCCGCACCTTCCCCGCCGTGCGCCGCGCGCTGGCGGCGGCCGGGCGCCTGGAGCACGCGGTCTACGTCGAGCGCGCCTCGATGCCCGCGCAGCGCTGGCTGCCGGTGGCCGACGTCGATGCCGCGACGGTGCCGTACTTCTCGCTGGTCGTCGTGGCCGGCGACAGCCGCCACGGACGCCGCACCCGCGACACCGAGCTGCCGGTTGTGTCGGCCGCAGCGCGGGTCCCGGCGGCCACCGAGGCCGCGGAGCTGCTGGTGGTGGGGCTGGGGCCCGGGCCCGACCGGTGGCTGACCGCCGAGGTGAGCGCGGCGCTGGCCGAGGTCGACCACGTGGTGGGCTACGCGCCCTACGTCGACCGCGTGCCGCAGCGCGCCGGGCTGACCCGCCACGCCTCGGGCAACAGCGTCGAGATCGACCGGGCCCGCCTGGCCCTCGAGCTGGCCGCGCGCGGCGAGCGGGTCGCGGTGGTCTCCGGCGGCGACGCCGGGGTCTTCGGCATGGCCACCGCGGTGCACGAGGCCGCGGAGGCCGCGGGCGCCGAGGGGCGCGAGGACCTGGCCGGTGTGCCGGTGCGGGTGCTGCCCGGCGTCAGCGCCGTGCAGGCCGTGGCCGCGCGGGCCGGAGCGCCGATCGGCGGCGACTTCGCGGTGATGAGCCTCTCGGACCGGCTCAAGCCGTGGGCCGTGGTGGAGCGGCGGCTGCGGGCCGTGGCCGAGGCCGACCTGGTGCTCGCGGTCTACAACCCCGCGTCGCGCTCGCGCACCGAGCAGGTGGTGCGGGCCCAGAAGACGCTGCTGGAGGTGCTGCCCGCCGACACTGTGGTCGTCGTGGGGCGCGACGTGGGGCGCGCCGAGGAGTCGCTGCACGTCACGACCCTGGCCGAGCTCGACGCCGCCTCGATCGACATGAAGTGCCTGCTGATCGTGGGCTGCGCCCAGACCCGGGTCACCTCGTCGGGTCGGGTGTGGACCTCCCGCTCGGTGCCGGACCGCGGCGAGGGCTGAGTCGGGGCCGGGTCAGGAGCGGGGGCGGGTGGCGGAGTAGAGCCACGACTCCCCCGAGGCGTCGGTGTCGCGGGCCAGGGCGCGGCCGACGAGGATGACCGCGGCCTGGCGCAGCCCGGCCGCCTCGACCTGCTCGGCGATGTCGGCGACGGTGCCGCGCAGGACCAGCTCGCCGGGCTGGCTGGCCCGGAAGACGACGGCCACGGGGCAGTCGGCGCCGTAGTGGCCGGCGAGCTCGGCCATGGTCTCGCGGGTGCGGGTGACGGCCAGGTGCAGCGCCATGGTGGCGCCGGTGGCGGCGTAGGCGGCCAGCGACTCCCCCTCCGGCATCGCGGTGGAGCGGGCCTGCACGCGGGTGAGCACCACCGACTGCGCCACGAGCGGCACGGTGAGCTCGCGGCCGACCAGGGCCGCCGCGGCGGCGTAGGAGGGCACGCCGGGGGTGACGTCCCAGGTGACGCCGGCGGCGTCGAGCCGGCGGGTCTGCTCGGCGAGGGCGGAGTAGAGCGACGGGTCGCCGCTGGTGAGCCGCACGACCTGCGTCCCCGCCTCGTGGGCCGCGCGCATCACCTCGACCATCGCGTCGAGGTCGAGGCCCTGGGTGTCGACCAGGCGCGCCTGCGGGCGGCAGTGGCCGAGCACCTCGGCGTCGAGGTAGGTGCCGGGGTAGAGCACCACGTCGGCCTCGGCCAGCATGCGCGCCGCACGCAGGGTCAGCAGGTCGGCGGCGCCGGGGCCGGCCCCGACGAAGCGGACGGTCGGGGTGGTGATCGGGGTGGTCATCGGGGTGGTGGTCCGGGGCGTCGGCGGGGTCTCGGGGCTCACGGGGTGCTCCAGTCGGGGTCGCCCGGCCAGCGGGTCGGGTGGTCGGGCGGGGCGGTCCAGGCCCACTGGGTGACGGCGCGGGCGGGGGTCCAGCCGGTGAAGGTGCCGATCGGGGCGGCGGTCTCGACGCCGTGACGGGTCAGCTCGCCCCCGTGCTCGGCGTAGGCGGCGGCGAGCAGCTGCTCGGTCTCGAGCGTGACGCCGTGCACCACGAGCCGGCCACCGGGTCGCAGCGCGGCGCGGCAGTGCTCGAGCAGGCCCGGCGCGGTGGCGCCGCCGCCGACGAAGACGGCGTGCGGGCTGGGCTGCCGCTCCAGCACCGCGGGCGCCCGGCCCTCGCGCACCTGCAGGTGGGGCACGCCGAGACGGCGGGCGTTGCGCCGCACCCGCTCGGCGCGACCGGGGTCGGCCTCGAAGGCCCAGGCCTGGAGCGAGGGGTGGGCGCGCAGCCACTCGATGCCGATCGAGCCGGCGCCGGCGCCGACGTCCCAGAGCACCTCGTGGGGCCGGGGGGCCAGGCGGGACAGGGCGCTCGCGCGCAGGTCGCGCTTGGTCAGCTGGCCGTCGTGCTCGAAGGCGTCGTCGGGCAGTCCGGTGGTCCACGAGCCCGTCGGCGTCACGTCGCCGCCGGTGGGGCGCACCTCGAGGGCGAGCACGTGCAGGGCGGGCACGTCGGCGGCGGCGACGTCGGCCCAGCCGCCGGCGGCGGCCTCCAGGCGCGACTCGTGGGCCGCGCCGAGGTCGCCGAGCACGGTGAGGGCGCTCGCGGCGTACCCCTCCTCGACGAGCAGGGCCGCCACGGTCGCGGGGGTGCCGGCGTCGGAGGTCAGCAGGAGCAGGCGCACACCGGGCGCGAGGTGGCGGCGCAGCCGGTCGGTGTCGCGCCCGACCAGGGTGAGCGCCTCGCACTCCTCGGCGGACCAGTGCATCCGGGCCCGGGCCAGCGCCAGCGAGGACACCGCCGGGTGCACGACGAGCCGCTCGCGCGGCACCAGGGCGCGCAGGGTGGAGGCGATGCCGGAGACGGTGGGGTCGCCGGAGGCGAGCACCACGACCTCGTCGTCGGCGTGGGCGGCCAGGGTGCGGAGCAGGGAGTCGCCGAAGGGCCGGCCCCACGGCCGGCGGCGCTGGCCCTCGACGACGGGCAGGAGGGCCAGCTGCCGGGCGCTGCCGAGCACCACGGACGCCTCGCCCACCAGCGCGCGGGAGGCCTCGGCGAGCGAGGACCAGCCGTCGGCGCCGATGCCGACGATGTCGACGCGCCGCGGTGCCGCTCCCCGCTCGGAGGCGTGCGGGGGGCCGTCGAGGGGGGACAGGTCGGGGGGCACGCTGCGTGACGCTATCGTGACCGCCACAGCTCCGAGGTGCCCCGAGGTCGCGAGACCGACGGGAGAATCTGGGAAGCCGGTGAGAGTCCGGCACAGGCCCGCTGCGGTGACCCGGGCGATGCGCGAGCGTCGACCCGGGAAGTCCGAAGACCGGCCTCGGGGTTCCTTTCCGATGGCGGACGAGCGGGAGCCTCTCATGCCACAGCACTACCCCTTCTCTGCCGTCGTCGGCTCCGCCGACATGTCGCTCGCGCTCGTGCTGAGCGCGATCTCGCCCGAGATCGGCGGCGTCCTCGTGCGCGGCGAGAAGGGCACGGCCAAGTCCACGATCGTGCGCGGTCTCGTCGGCGTGCTGCCGCCGATCGAGGTGGTCGCGGGCGACGCCTTCTCCACCGACCCCGCCGAGCGGCCCGACGCCCCGACCGAGCAGCGGCCGGTCAGGCTCGTCGAGCTGCCGGTCGGCGCCACCGAGGACCGCGTGCTCGGCTCGCTGCACCTGGAGAAGGCCCTCGCGCACGGCGCCGCGGAGTACGAGCCGGGCCTGCTCGCCCGCGCCCACCGCGGCATCCTCTACGTCGACGAGGTCAACCTGCTCCACGACCACCTCGTCGACGTGCTGCTCGACGCCGCCGCCACGGGCCGCGCCACCGTGGAGCGCGACGGGGTCTCGGTGACCCACGCCGCCCGCTTCGTGCTCGTGGGCACCATGAACCCCGAGGAGGGCGAGCTGCGCCCGCAGCTGCTCGACCGCTTCGGGCTCACCGTGGAGGTGGCCGCCCCCCGCGACCCGGCGCTGCGCGTCGAGGTCGTGCGACGCCGGATGGCCCACGACGCCGACCCCGAGGCCTTCGCGCGGCGGTGGGCCGCCGCCGAGTCCGACCTCACCCGCCGCGTCGCGGCCGCCCAGGCCCTGCTGCCCGACGTCGTGCTCGACGACGACGTGCTGCTCAAGGTCGCCGAGCTCTGCGCGGCCTTCGAGGTCGACGGCCTGCGCGCCGACCTCGTCACCGCCCGCACCGCGGTGGCCCACGCCGCCTGGCACGGCCGGACCCGCGTCACCGTCGAGGACGTGCGCGCCGCCGCCCGGCTCGCCCTCCCCCACCGCCGTCGCCGCAACCCCTTCGACGCCCCCGGCCTCGACGAGGACCTCCTCGACGACGTGCTCGGCCCCGAGCCCGACGAGGGGCCTGAGGACGACCCCGACGGGCCGGGTGAGGGACCCGAGGACGGGCCGGACCGAGGACCGGGCGAGCAGCCCGGGCAGCCCGAGCAGCCTGGGCAGCCCGAGTCGGCGCCCGGGGACGACGACGCCCCCGGCCGCCCCGACCCGACCGCGGAGGCGACCGAGGAGCCGACCCCGCAGCCGACCCCGCAGCCGACCCCGTCCCCCGCGGGGGCGGGCACGACGGTGGCGGCGGGCGCGACGTACCGGGCGCGGCTGTTCACGGTGCGCGGCACCGGCCGCGGGGAGAGCGGACGCCGCAGCCGGGCCGAGACCGACACCGGACGCCGCGTCGGCGCGCGGCCGGGCCGCACCGGTGCGATCCACCTCGCCGAGACCGTGCGCGCGGCCGTGCCCCACCAGGCGCTGCGCGGGCGCGCGCCGGGCGCCGGCGGACGGCTGCTGCTCGACGCCGACGACCTGCGCGTGGCGGTGCGGGAGGGCCAGGAGTCCAACCTCGTGCTCTTCTGCGTCGACGCCTCCGGCTCCATGGCCGCGCGGCGCCGCATGGAGCAGGTGAAGGCCGCGATCCTCAGCCTGCTGCTCGACGCCTACCGGCGCCGCGACAAGGTCGGGCTGGTCACCTTCCGCGGGGCCGGCGCCGAGCTGACCCTGCCGCCGACCCGCTCGGTCGACGTGGCCGCCGCCCGGCTCGAGGTGCTGCCCGGCGGCGGACGCACCCCGCTCGCCGAGGGCCTCGAGGAGGCCGCCCGGACCCTGGCCACCGAGCGGCTGCGCGACCCGCGCCGCCGCTCCCTGCTCGTCGTGGTGACCGACGGCCGCGCCACCGCCGGGGCCGACGCCGTCGCCCGCTCCCGCCACGCCGCCGCCGCGCTCGCCGCCGCCGGCCAGGCCGCCCTGGTCGTCGACTGCGAGAGCGGGCCGATGCGCCTGGGCCTCGGGGGCGTCCTGGCCGCCCACCTGGGCGCCGAGCACGTGCCGCTGGCCGAGGTCAGCGCCGGCGCCCTCACCGCCACCGTGCGCGAGCGGGTCGCCTGATGGCGCCGAAGGGGCAGCCGCTGGCCGTGCCCGACGACGGCCTGACCACGGCCCAGCGGCGCACCCAGCCGCTGCTGATGGTGCACACCGGCGACGGCAAGGGGAAGTCGACCGCGGCCTTCGGGCTCGCGATCCGGGCCTGGAACCAGGGCTGGGACGTCGGGGTCTTCCAGTTCGTGAAGTCGGCCAAGTGGCGCATCGGGGAGCAGACCGTGCTCGAGCGCCTCGGCGAGCTGCACGACCAGACCGGCGAGGGCGGTCCGGTGGAGTGGCACAAGATGGGCGCCGGCTGGTCGTGGTCGCGCAAGGAGGGCTCGGAGGCCGACCACGCCACCGAGGCCGCCGAGGGCTGGGCCGAGGTCAAGCGGCGCCTGGCCGAGGAGCGCCACGACCTCTACGTGCTCGACGAGTTCACCTACCCCATGGAGTGGGGCTGGGTCGACGTCGACGACGTCGTCACCACCCTGCGCGAGCGGCCCGGTCGGCAGTACGTCGTGCTCACCGGCCGCCGCGCCCACCCGGCGCTGGTCGAGGCCGCCGACCTGGTCACCGAGATGACCAAGGTCAAGCACCAGATGGACCGCGGCCAGAAGGGCCAGAAGGGGATCGAGTGGTGACCCGGCTCCCGCGCGTCGTGGTCGCCGCCCCCTCCACCGGCCAGGGCAAGACCACGGTCTCCACCGGGCTGATGGCCGCACTGCGCCGCGCCGGTCACGTCGTCAGCGGCCACAAGGTCGGCCCCGACTACATCGACCCCGGCTACCACGCCCTCGCCTGCGGCCGACCGGGCCGCAACCTCGACCCGCACCTGGTCGGCGAGGACCTCGTCGTGCCGCTGCTGCTGCACGGCGCCCGCACGCCGGAGCCGGCCGACGTCGCCGTCGTCGAGGGCGTCATGGGCCTCTACGACGGCCGGGTCGGCACCCGCGGCTTCTCCTCCACCGCCCACGTCGCCGCCCTCACCCGCACCCCGGTCGTGCTCGTCGTCGACATCTCGCGCTCCTCGCGCTCCATCGGCGCCGTCGTGCACGGCATGGCCACCTGGGACCCCACCGTCACCGTGGCCGGTGTCGTGCTCAACCAGGCCGGCTCCCCGCGCCACGCCGCCGAGGTGCGCTCCAGCATCGACCTGCCCGTGCTCGGCACCATCCCCCGCGACGCCGGCGTCTCCGCGCCCTCGCGCCACCTCGGCCTCGTGCCTGCCGACGAGCGCGCCCTCTCGGCGGAGTCGCTGGACCACCTCGCGGACCACGTCGCCGCCCACGTCGACCTCGAGGCCGTCCTCGCCCTCGCCGCCACCGCGCCCGACCTCGCCGAGGACCCGTGGGCGCCGGAGGCCGTCGTACGCCGCCCCGAGGGGGCCGGCCGCCCGGTCGTCGCCGTCGCGGGCGGGCGGGCCTTCACGTTCCGCTACGCCGAGACCGAGGAGCTGCTGCGCGCGGCCGGCTGCGAGGTGGTGGGCTTCGACCCGATGCACGACACCGCGCTGCCCGCCGGCACGGCGGGGGTCTACCTCGGCGGCGGATTCCCCGAGGTCCACGTCGGGGAGCTGGGCGGCAACGAGGCGCTGCGCGCCGCCCTGCGCGCGGCCGTGCTCGACGGCGTGCCGACGGTGGCGGAGTGCGCGGGGCTGCTCTACCTCTGCGACACCCTCGACGGGGCGCCGATGGTGGGGGCGCTGCCGGCCACCGCGGAGATGACGCCGCGGCTCACCATGCGCTACCCCGTGGCGACCGCGGTCGGCGACAGCCTGCTCACCCGGCGCGGGGAGCAGGTCACCGGACACGAGTTCCACCGCACCCACGTCGAGCCGGTGAGGGGCGAGACCGCCACCTGGGAGGTCGACGGCGAGGCGGTCGGCTTCGGCACCGCCAGCCTGCACGCCTCCTACCTGCACACCCACTGGGCCGGTCACCCCCACCTCGCCCAGCGCTTCGCCGACGCGGTGCACGCCCGGGCCCGTGACCTGGCCCGTGACCTGGCCCGTGACTGAAGCCGGCCCGCCCGTCGACCCGCTGCGCCACCACGGCGACGCCGAGGTGCGCGGCAGCGGGCTGCTCGACCTGGCCGTCAACGTCCACGACGGCCCCCGCCCGGCGTGGCTCGACTCCGCGCTCCACGCCGCCGTGGACGCCTCGGGCGACTACCCCAGCCCCACCGCGGCGGAGGCCGCGCTGGCCCGGCGCCACAACCGGCCGGCCGAGGAGGTGCTGGCCACCGCCGGCGCGGCCGAGGCCTTCTCCCTCGTCGCACGCTGGCGCGCGTGGCGCCGCCCGGTGGTGGTCCACCCGCAGTTCACCGAGCCCCACGCGGCGCTGGAGCAGGCCGGTCACGACGTCACGCCGGTGCTGCTGCCGGAGCCGTTCGTGCTCGACCCGGCCGCGGTGCCCGACGACGCCGACCTCGTGGTGCTGGGCAACCCGACCAACCCCACCGGGGTCCTCCACCCGGCCGAGGCCGTGCGGGAACTGCTGCGCCCGGGGCGGGTGGTGCTGGTCGACGAGGCCTTCATGGACGCCGTGCCCGGCGAGACCGCGTCGGTGGCCGGGCTGCGCGCCCCGGGCCTGGTGGTCGTGCGCAGCCTCACCAAGCACTGGGGCGTCCCCGGCGTGCGCGCGGGCTACCTGCTGGCCTCGCGCCGCTCGGTGGCCGCCCTGCGCCGCGGCCAGGTGCCGTGGTCGGTCTCCACCACGGCCGCCGCCGCGATGACCGCCTGCTCCACCCCCGCCGCGGTCGCCGAGGGCGCCCGGCGCGCCCGCGAGGTCGTCGCCCACCGCGAGCACCTCGAGCGCGGCCTGGCCGACCTCGGCGTCGACCACGTCGCCTCCGCGGCCTCCTTCGTGCTCGTGCACGCCGGCCACGGCGCCCACGGACGGCTGCGCGAGCGCGGGATCGCCGTACGCCGGGCCGACACCTTCCCCGGCCTCGACGACGCCTGGGTCCGGGTCGCGGTGCGCTCGCCCGCGGTCAGCGACCGGCTGCTCGCCGCGCTCGCCACGCTCACCACGCCACCCACGGCGGTGCCGCGGTGATCGACTTCCACCGCCGCCGCGACTGCCCCCACCCCGCCGCGGCCCCCGAGCCCGTCACCCGGCTGCGACGCCGGGACGGGGAGCCCTACCCCCACGTCAGCCAGTACGCCACGCCCGCCCTCATCCCCCGGCTGGTCGACGGCAGCGCGCGGGCCGAGGACGACCCCGCCTGGGCCACCACGGGCGCCTGCTGCCCGGCCGGCTACGCGTTCTGGGCCCACCGCATGTGCGGCGTCGCGGCCATGGCCGGGCTCGTGGAGCACCGCCGCGGCGAGCGGCTCGAGCTCGTGCCGACCGCCGAGGACCTGCTCGACGTCGGCGGCTACGTCCTCACCCCCGAGCGCGTCCACGGCCTGGTCTACGCACCCCTCGTCGAGCTGCTGCGCACCCGGTGGGGCATCGGGGCGCGGGTGGCCGTCGACCTCCCGGCCGCCGACCTGGCCCGCGAGGTCGCCGCCGGCGCGCTCGCGATCGCCTCCGTGCACCCGGCCGTCCGCCGCGCCCCCGAGCCGCCGCCCGCGCGCGGCGGCCACCTCGTGACGCTGTGGGCGGCCGACGACGACGGGGTGCGGCTCACCAACCCCTCGGGCCTGCCCGGCCACAGCCAGCACGCCCGGCTGGCCGTCGACGTGCTCGCCCGCTACTACGCCGGCCGCGCCGTCGTGGTCGAGCCGGCCTGACCCGCCCGCGGGCTCAGCGCTGGCGCGACTGGAGCACGTGCAGGCGCCACCCGACGCCGACACCGAGCAGCCCCATCACGCCGGTGCCGATCGGCACGGCGTCGATCGGGCCGACCACGGCCAGGAGCACGGCGAGCACCAGCAGCACGACGCCCATGCCCGCGACCAGCCAGGCCGTGGGGTCGCGGCGGGCGGTGCTGGCGGGAGTGCTGCGGGGCGTGCTGCGGGAGCGGTCGCGGGGGTCCACGGCACCACGCTAGCGACCGCCCCGGAGCCCGGGACGGGACGGCCCCCACGCGGGGCCCCGATGGCCTAGGGTGAGCCCGCGGGCACGAGGAAGCCGGTGGGAATCCGGCACAGTCGCGCTACTGTGACAGCTCCTCCGCGGTCGACCACGGTCGGTCCGGGCGAGCTGGAGTCAGACCCGAGTGTCCGTCATCCATCCGCTTCGTCAGGGACGCACCCATCCCTCAGGAGGACACATGTCGCAGTCGTCTGCACCCACCGCTCCCCTCTCCCCGGGCCTCTCCCCGGCCGTCGAGGTCCCCGCGATCCCGCTCGGCCGGCTCGCCCCCTGGGCGCTCTTCTCCGGGCTGCTGTGCAGCCTCGTGCTGTTCTTCGTCAGCACCGACCAGGGCGCGGTCTCGGTCTTCTCCGGCACCGCGCTGCACGAGCTCGTGCACGACGGCCGCCACCTGCTGGGCTACCCCTGCCACTGAGCCCGTCCGGGCCTGCTCGCCACCACCCCTCACCTCCTCGGTGCCGGGGCCCGCTGAGGTGCGCCCCGGCGCCGGCACCCGAACGGAACCCTCATGTCCCCAGCAACCACCCCAGCCACCACCCGGATGACCCCGCGCGCCTTCCTGGTCAGCGGCCTGCTCGTCGGCCTGCTCGCGGGCTGCGCCGCCTTCCTCGTCGCCACCTGGGCCGGTGAGCCCGCGGTGGAGGCCGCCATCGCCCGCGAGGGCGGCCACGACCACGCCGCCGGCACGCCGGAGCACACCCACGACCCGGCCGAGGAGGAGGTCGTCTCGCGCAGCACCCAGCGCACCTGGGGCCTGCTCACCGGCTCGGTCGCCGTCGGCGTGGCCCTCGGCGGTCTGCTCGCCCTGGGCGCGGCCGCCGCGGTGGGCCGCCTCGGCCCGTTGCGACCGGGGCCGACCGCGGCTCTCGTGGCCGGCGCCGGCTTCGTGTCGGTGGCCCTCGTGCCGTTCCTGAAGTACCCCGCGCTCCCGCCGGGCGTGGGCAGCGCGGAGACCATCGGCTCGCGCACCGCGCTCTACTTCACCTTCGTCGCCGTCTCGGTGGCCGCCGCCGTGCTCGCCGTGCTCGTGGCCCGTCGCCTGCTCGCGACCCAGGGCGGGTACGCCGCCGTGCTCGTCGGCACCGCCCTCTACCTGCTGGTCGTCGTGGGCGTGGCCGTCCTGCTGCCGGGCCCGGCCTCCGCGGGCGACGTGCCGGCCGACCTGCTGTGGAGCTTCCGCCGCGGGTCGCTGCTCACGCTGCTCGCCCTGTGGGGCGTGCTCGTCCTCGGCCTGGCCGGTGCCGTCGACCGGCTGGGCCGCCAGGAGAGCGCCCTGCGGGCCCGCCGCGAGCTGGCGGCCAGCCTGTGACCGGCCCGACCGACCCGACCGGCCCGACCGGCCCCGCCGCGCCCTCGGCCGCCGCGCACGCGGCCGCGGCCGAGCGGCTGGCCGGCCTGGCCACGCCGGCGGGTGCGCTCGGGCGCCTGGGCGAGCTCGGCGTGTGGCTGGCCGCGGCGCAGGACAGCGTGCCGCCGCGGCCGCTCGAGCGAGTGCGGCTGGTCGTGCTGGCCGGCGACCACGGGGTCGCCGGCCACGGGGTGTCGGCGTACCCGCCCGCGATCACCGGGGCCATGGTCCGCACCTTCCTCGCCGGGCGCGCGGGGGTCTCGGCGCTGGCCGCCGCCCACGGCGTGCACGTGCGGGTGCTCGACCTCGGTGTCGACGACGACCTCGACGGCCTCGCGCCCGAGGAGCACGCCGCGCTCACCGCCCACAAGGTGCGCCGCGGCAGCGGGGTGCTCCACCTCGAGGACGCGCTCACCCCCGAGCAGACCCGCGCCGCCCTCGAGGCCGGGCGCGCCGTGGCCCGCGAGGAGGTCGCGGCCGGGGCCGACCTGCTGCTCACCGGCGACATGGGCATCGGCAACACCACCCCCGCCGCCTGCCTGGTCGCCGCCGGCCTCGGGCTGGGCGCCGACGAGGTCACCGGCCGTGGCACCGGCGTCGACGACGCCGGCCTGGCCCGCAAGCGCGAGGTCGTGGCCCAGGCGCTCGCCCGCGCCGGCGACCGCGTCGCCGACCCCGTCGAGACCCTCACCGCGCTCGGCAGCGCCGACCTCGCCGCCGCCGTCGGCCTGCTCACCGAGGCCGCCCGCAGCGGCGTGCCGGTGCTGCTCGACGGGCTGATGTCGGTGGCGTGCGCGCTCACCGCGGAGCGGCTCGCGCCGGGGTCCGCCGCGTGGTTCGTCGCCGGTCACCGCTCCCCCGAGCCGGCCCAGTCGCTGGCGCTGGCCCACCTGGGTCTCGAGCCGCTGCTCGACCTCGGGCTGCGCCTGGGCGAGGGCAGCGGCGCGGTGGCGGCGGTGCCGGTGCTGCGCAGCGCGGTGGCCCTGCTGCGCGACGTCGCACTGCTGGCCGACCTGATGCCCCGTGCGTGACGCCTGGCGCCTGGCCCTCGGCACGCTGACCGCAGTCCCCGTCGCCCCGCCCGGGCACGTCGACCGCGCCACCGCCGCGCGCGCGATGCTGCTGGCGCCGCTGGCCGCGGCGCCGCTCGGGCTGCTGGTGGCCCTGGTCGGCTGGGCCGGCGTCGGGGCCGGGCTCGACCGGCTCGCGGTGGCCGCGGTCGCCGTGGGACTCCTCGCCGCGGGCAGCCGCGCCCTACACTGGGACGGCCTGTCCGACACCGTCGACGGCCTCACCGCCTCCTACGACCGCGAGCGGTCGCTCGCGGTGATGCGCACGGGCACCTCGGGCCCCGCCGGCGTCGTGGCCACCGTCGTCGTGCTCCTCGCCCAGGTCGCCGGTCTCGCCTCGCTGCTGCGCCTCGACGGCGGCTGGTGGCTGGCCGGCCTCGCCGTCGCGGTCTCGCGCTGCGCCTTGGTGCTGACCTGCCTGCGCGGGGTGCCCGGCGCGCGGGGCGACGGGCTCGGGTCGGGCTTCACCGGCACCGTGGCGCCGCTCGCCGCGGCGGTGTCGTGGCTCCTCGGCACGGCCGCGCTCGTCGCCGTCGCCGCCGCGGTCGGCCTCGAGGCGTGGCGCGCCCCGGTCGCGGCGCTCGCCGCCGTGGCCGTCGTCGTCCTGCTCGTGCGGCGCACCACCCGGCGCCTCGGCGGGGTCACCGGCGACGTCTTCGGCGCCGCCGTCGAGCTGGCGCTCGCCGCGCTGCTGGTGGCGCTGTCGTGAGCCGCTCAGAGCACGAGCACGCGCCCGGCCACCACGAGGTGCACCGCCTCGCACTCCGCGGCCAGGCGCTGGTTGGCCAGGCCGAGCAGGTCGCGGAAGACCCGGCCCGAGCGGTGCGCGGGCACCACGCCGAGACCGACCTCGTTGGTCACCAGCACCACGTCGCCCGCCGCCCCGGCCAGCGCCGCGGCCGCCTCGTCGAGCCGCGCCCCGACCAGCGCGTGCAGCGCCTCGCTCGGCTCCTCCCAGGCCGCGGCGTCGTCGAGCAGCCGGGTCAGCCAGGTGCCGAGGCAGTCCACGAGCACCGCACCGTGCCCGCCGCCGGCCAGCGCCCCGGCGAGGTCGCCGGTCTCCAGCGTGCGCCACGCCGCCGGCCGTCGCGCCCGGTGGGCGGCCACGCGGGCGGCCCAGTCGGCGTCGTCGAGCACCGGGCCGGGCGCGACGTAGGTGACGTCCTCGCGCCCCGCGAGCAGCCCCTCCGCGTGGCGCGACTTGCCCGAGCGCACTCCCCCGGTCACCAGCACCCTCACCACAGGAGCCTCCCATGACGTGCAGCCGCGCGGTGGGCCTGGCCGTCGGCTTCGCCGCCGACCGGGCCCTGGGCGACCCCGCCCGGTGGCACCCGGTGGCCGGCTTCGGCTCCCTCGCGGGCGCCTTGGAGCGGCGGGCGTGGGCCGACGCGCGGCCCCGCGGCGCGGCGTACGTCGTGGTGCTGGTCGGCGCCACGACCGGCGCCGGCGTCGCGGTCGAGCGCGCGACCCGGGAGCGGCCGGTGGCCCACGCGCTGGCCACGGCGGTGGCGACCTGGGTGGTGCTGGGCGGCACGTCGCTGGGCCGCGAGGCCGGGGCGGTCGACGACCTGCTGCGCGCGGGCCGCCTCGACGACGCCCGGCAGCGGCTGACCCACCTCGTGGGCCGCGACACCCGCGTGCTCGACGCCGACGGGGTGGCCCGCGCGGCGGTCGAGTCGGTGGCCGAGAACACCTCCGACGCCGTCGTGGCCCCCCTCGTGCTCGGCGCGCTGGCCGGGGTGCCGGGGCTGCTGGGCTACCGCGCCGCCAACACCCTCGACGCGATGGTCGGCCACCGCACCCCGCGCCACGAGCGCTTCGGCTGGGCGGCGGCGCGCCTCGACGACCTGCTCAACCTGCCCGGCGCGCGGCTGTGCGCGCTGCTGGCCGTGGTGCTCGGCGACGACCCGCGCGCGGCGGTGCGGACGTGGCGCCGCGACGCGCGCGCCCACCCCAGCCACAACGCCGGCC